>CAZWNM010000010.1:0-12776 GCA_964635765.1 uncultured Planctomycetaceae bacterium
TAAAACTCGTGTCTTCCTTTTCCATTTTCCCCTTTTTCCTTTTTTCCTCCTCACGCCGGTCTTTTTTGGCCGAAGCCAACCTACGTCACTTGCCTAAAGTATTATGTAAATCCTAAATCTCAAAAAGTGCCCTTTGCGCCGATTGCACGTCGCGCGTATAATGGCGTTATTCAATGGAATTACGAGTCCCGTGGCGGACTGCACCACATCAAGGAGGCGACAACGTGCTTACCGTTCGGCCGAAAGTCGCGGAACTGGCTTTTCAATTGTACGGACGCCCGTTGCATCCGGAATTATTCGCCGTGGTCGAGACATGCACCATCGAGCGCGGCGACTATACGGCGAAGATCGACATCACTGGAGCCGGCCACGTGGTCATGTGGCGCTGCGGCGGCATGACGCTGACCGAAGTGGCCGCGGCGGCCAATCATCCGCTGCCGAAGATGCGGCGGCTGCTCTCCTATCATCTGCGCGATCGGCGTTCCGATTGCGTGGAATGTCGCGGCGGCGTTCGCTATCAGATGAGTTTTCAACTGGAGACGACCACGCCCGAGTTGTTTTGGCTTTTTCAGCAGGAATTGGAATTCGAGGGCCGTCGGCAAGGGCTTTTGCACCAATTCGAGTCGGACGACCGCGCGGCGTCCGGCGCCTTGAGCTACATCAATCTCGAAGCCCGAGCCCGCAGCCTGCACGTCCACGCCTTCCACACCTTTCCGAACGACTACGCCGTCGTCAAAAGCCAATCGGTTTTTCAGTTGCCGTGAAAAACATACTCTCCGTGTCCTCCGTGGTGAGTTTTTTCAGCAAGTTTGTGGCGTTTTTTATGGCGCGAATTTTTTTGATCGCCGCGTTAGTTTTCTTCATCGGCGTTTCCGGCGCGCTTTTTGCTCAAGAAGACGCGACGGCGGCCGTTGAAAAATCGCTGGCCAATGTGATCGCACGAAATGAGCGGTCCTTCGTGGCCATCGCCCGAGTGCGGCGCGATCGGGCCGACGAAACGTTTCAGTTGGAACTTCGCATCGACGCCTTCGGACGCCGCACGTTGCCCTTGGCCCCGCCGCTGCCGACTGACGCTGATTTCGTGCCCAACGAATACGGCGCCGGCGTGGTTGTCGGCCGCGGCTTGATCCTCACGGCTGCGCATCTATTGAGCGACGACAGCGATTATTACGTCACGACGGCAGACCGCAAAACGTACAAGGCCGCGGTTCGCGGCGCCGACCCGCGAAGCGACTTGGCGGTGTTGACGACCGACGCCGCCGACCTGCCGGCGATAACATTTGGCGACGCCGAGGGCTTGAAGAAAGGGCAAATCGCCATCAGCTTGGGCAATCCGCATGCCATCGCCCGCGACGGTCAAGCGAGCGCATCGTGGGGGATCATCGCCAATCTGCATCGCAAGGCGTCCGTTTCGCCGACCGACGCGGACGCGACCGGCCGAGCGGCGCTCTATCACTACGGCACGTTGATCCAAACCGACGCCAAATGGACACTCGGCGCCAGCGGCGGCCCGCTGTTGAATCTGCGCGGCGAAATGATAGGGCTATCGGTGGCATTGGCTGCCGCACCGGGCCAAGAAGCCGTCGGCGGATACGCCATTCCAGTCGATGCCGCCTTCCGCCGCGCCGTCGAAATCCTCAAGCAGGGCCGCGAGGTCGAATACGGCTTTCTCGGAATCCAACCGGCCACGTTGCAACCACAGGAACTGCGCGACGGGATGCAAGGCATTCGCGTGTCGCAGGTGATTCCCGGCACGCCCGCCGCTCGCTACGGTCTTCGGGCGGGCGACATCGTTGTTTCGGTCGATGGCACGCCGCTTTACGACGCCGACGGGCTAATCCTGCACGTCGGCAAGCTCTCGGCCGACGCCGTGGCGCGACTGAAAATCATTCGCGACGGCACATCGCAAACGCTCGACGTGACGTTGAGTAAATTCGCCGTTCGCGGCCAAAAGATCGTGACGGCGACGGACCCGGCGTGGCGCGGCTTGCGGGTGGAATATCTTACGGCCGTGCCGGACGAGAACGGCCGATTTCGCACCATGCCCGATGTGGACGATGCGGTGATCGTAACGGAGGTGGCCGACAATTCGCCCACCGCCGCCGCCGGTTTACGCCGCGGAATGCTCATCACGCACGTCGATCATTCGCCGATCCGCACGCCGAAGGATTTTGCGGCCGCTGTAACGCGCAAGTCCGGCATCGTTGAGCTTCGCATCGCCGGCGACACGAAGAATCCCGTCCGCGCGGTGAAACCGGCGGGATAGAAAAGTAGAAACCAGGGTGGGTCGAAAAATGAGCCCCACCAACAGCTTCATTTTTCGCAAATTGCAAGTGCCGTTATCGTGCACACCAACACGACGGCCAGAACGACGGCGGCCGTGCGATCGACGCGGCCATGACTCCGGCCGAATCCGAACGACGGGCCAAGACCGTTCCAAAAATACAGGCCGAGCGGCACGGCGAATATGCCGAATAGGAACAACTGCCAACGCGTGCCGCCGTGTTGAAGAATGACGCCGCCGTCGTCGGCTCCGCCGCTCGGCATGAACGCCCCGCCGAGCAAATAGCCACCGTTGGCGATCAAGCAAAAACCGACGAGCCACGCGAGCAAATACAAGTGTCGCGTTGCGAAACTGCAAATGGTTTTGTTGAGAAGGCGAACGCCGCCGAGCAGTATCAGGGGAAAAAGACATCCCCAAACGGGACCGCCCCAAGCGACGAACAGCGGATGCGGATTGGCGGCGAAATCGGTTCTTGAAAATCCTAGCGGCGGAAGATGAACCGCCGCAACCGTCGCGCCGCTAAGCCATCCGTGCAGCACGTGGCCCGACTCGTGCAATGCCAGCATCGCCAGCCAAGAACACCCGATCGTCGAAACTATCAGGAGCGTTTGGAAGCAGCGATTCAAGCGACTTCTCCTCAACTCAGCACCCGGTGCAACAGGAAAAATAGAACGACCGCGAAAATGATGATAAGCGGCAGATACATCGGACTGACAATGGCGAACAATAGGCCGACGAGCGTCACGCCGGCAAGGAGCCAAATCCACGCGACGCTCGACGGCGCGCGGGGCGGCTCGGCGATCGGCACTCGCCGCTCGACCAGCATCCGATCGATCTGTCGCTGCTTGGCGTCGCTGCGCACAGCGGCCAGCATTTCCTCCGTGCCGGCGTGCGCGGCCAGTAGATCGACTAGCGGCTCGGCACGCTGGTCTTGCCGCCGCTCTTGCAGTACCGCGAGCATCGTCGATTGGGCGTAGATGTCGTTCGGATTGAGCGTCATCGCGCGGTGGAGACTGGTTTCAGCCTCGTCGAATTGATGCAAGCGGAATTGCGCGCGGCCGAGCGCCGCCCAAGCGGTCGAGGAATCGGCATCGGCGTCGATGGCCTCGCGCGCGGCCCGCTCGCCGAACTTCGGCCCGCGTTCGGCGGCCATGAACCAGGCCTATTCGCTCAAAATGGCCGGAGCGCGGCGAGAAAGCTCGATCGCCCGCTCGAAGGCCTCTTGCGCCATGACCAGCCGCTCCACGCGCCACGCCGCGAAGGCCAAGATTCGGCGAATATGGGCGTCGTCAGGCGCCAGTTCGACAGCCCGGCACGCCTCGTGGTACGATTCTTCCGGCATTTCCGATCCCAAAAGCGCCTGGGCGCGAATGGCGCGAACGGCCGCGCAGTCGGGCGATTCGGCCGCAAGCTGGTCGCCGATAGCCAAGGCGCGAACGTAGTCGCCCTCGCGCAGCGCGGCGAACGCCGTGTCAATCCGATCGCGAAATTCCCAGTCTTCCATGTCGTCCCTATTTTAGCACAATGGCCTGCGCTTTAGAAGTTTGTTTTCCGGGTCATTCACGGTGATTTTGTCGTTTTCGCGTCGTTGGCGGGACATGTCGAGCGGCCGCCTGCAACTTGCATCCGCCGCAGCACAACGTATAGATATATTGTGGCTTTTCGCCGCCATATCGCATTGGGACCGGTGATTCCAATTTTGTCGATTGTGACGGCGTCTTTCAGGGAAGGGAATGCGCGTGGAAGCGTCAGACACCGACATATCGCCCTTGCAAACATCAGACCCGACAGCTTGGACCGAGCGATTTGTTGCAACACTGCATTTGCAACGGACCAACGTCCGGGAATTTCTTGTTGCGCGGCAAACGAGGATCGAGCGATCCATCGCGTTGCTGGAAGAGTTGATCCAGCGGCTCACCGGTGAACTGGAAAATCGGTCGGCGACAATCACCGTGGAGGAGAGCAACGCCGAAGCGGCCGAACACGATTCCCAACGCCGCTACGAACTCGCCTTGGACGACCTCCGCGAACTCAAGGTCAAAAACGCCGAACTGCAACAACAACTCGCCCGAGCCAAATCGAGCGTGTCGGTTTTCGGCGGCGCCGGCCAGACGCAAGGCGATTCGCACGATTGGGAATCGCTCAAGCGGCATATGCTCGCCGTCTTGGAGTCCGACTTCGACGACGGCGATCCGGAACGGCGCGCCGAGCGATTGAAAATTGAAAATGTCATTCAGGCGACGGAAAACGCCATTGCCGACAAAAACCGCGAGATCGAGGAATTGAAACGGCAATTGGAGGAAGCGGGCGAGGCCAAGGCGACCGGCGTCGCCGAAACCGCCGCGACCGCGCGATTGTTCGACGCCGATGCGACCATCCAAGCGGAGCGAGAGCGGCTCCGTCAATTGCAAGAGCAATGGAAAGACAAAATGCGTCAGGCCGAAATCGAGGTATCTTTGGAGCGGGCGAAGCTCACCCGGCAACGCGCCGAAATCGAGGAACGGCTTCGGGTGGTGGAAGACGAGCAATCGCAGTCGGCCCAAGCCGCGCCGGCCAAGGGCACTCGGCCCGTCCAACGCTGGCGCGCTCGATTGGGCTTGGGCGACCCGGAGTAATTACTCCGGTTTTTTGCCGCGAATGTTTTCGCCGTCACGCGGACCCAAAACGGCTTCGGCATATTCCTCGATTTGCTCGGGCGTTTCCCAATAGTGGTCGTACACCCAATCGTCGTTGTATTCGCAATTGGCCGTCGTGTAGTCGCGGCAGATTTGCGGCCGCGTGTCGTAGATGTCGCAAAGCTGGTCGTCGCGCAGGTGCCGGCAGGGGTTGTAGACCAACAGATACCAGGCGTCTTCGTCGGTGAAAATGGCTGCCCGATCGTGCAACAAATACCAGCGGATAAAATCGAAATCTTCCCAATCCTTGGGTTTATCGATCGGCAAGGCGAAATAGCGGCAGCACTTGGCCATGCAGTGGTTGCAAAGGACGTCGCCCGGCGGAAGTTTTTCGCGTTGCATGTGGCCACGAATGGCAAGCGGGATTATCGGCAGGGCGGATTCAGGCATGAAATTTGCTCCAACTCTCGGCGCATCATGGAAGGCATCCAGCGTAACAAACGCGGCCGAAATGGGAAAGGGGGCTGCCGCTAGTTTGTGCAACAATGCGTATTTTTTCGGCAATTCAGGAGCTTTACATTGAAAACCGATCGACCTGTGCTCATTCTTCGCCACATGCCCCAGGAGGCGGCCGGAACGCTCGAAAACGCCCTGACCCGAGCCGGTTTGAAGTTCCGCTATATCAACCTATTCCTCGAAACGCCCAAGCATCTGCCGCTTGACCAAGCAGCCGGCCTGATTGTGCTCGGCGGTCCGATGAATGTCGATGAGGTTGATAAATATCCTTTTCTGCGGCTCGACGTGCAATGGATCGAACAGTCGCTCGAATGCCGGCTGCCGCTGTTGGGCGTATGTCTCGGGTCGCAATTGTTGGCCAAAACGCTCGGGGCCAAGGTGCGTGCCAACGGCGTCAAGGAAATCGGTTGGTATCCGATCGAATGGCTTCCGGCGGCGGCCGACGACCCGCTTTTCCGTCGCGACGGTCGAACCACCGTGTTTCAGTGGCACGGCGACACGTTCGATTGGCCTGCCGACGCCGTGCCGTTGGCGCGAGGCGAGTTGTGCGAGCATCAAGCATTCCGCTACGGTGCAACGGCCTACGGGCTGCAATTTCACATCGAGATGACCGCCGAGATGGTTGAGAATTGGCTGAACGACGGGTTGAATCGGGAGGAGATGGCGGGATTGGATTACATTGATCCCGATCGGATACGCGAGCGAACGCCGGCGGAGTTGCCCAGCTTGGTTTCGATGGCTGCGGAAGTTTTCGATCGATTTGCCGGGTTGTGCAATGTGGTTCGGCGGACGGAATGCGCGCCGTCGGCCGAATCGGAGCGATGCGGGACGCAATAAAAACGGATCACGCACCTAGGCCACCGCAAAATACGAAGGCTGCGCAGTTTAGAAAACCTGCCGCATTGCCGCGGATCCGCCACTCTTCCTATTGACCTGACTGGCGCAAATCACTATTGTCCGCGTCCGATTAGCTCTTCCAGCGGTCGGCAAGGCATTAGGCTTTGTCGGAAAACCAACGTGTCATTCTTCGCTGCGCTTAGAATGACAGTAGACCATATCCGACGTTTTCCGACAAAGTCTCGCAAGATATTAGATATTCAAGGTGTCCCTATTCTCTGGCGATGGAGTGCGGGGAGAAATATGAACCGTCGAAATTTCGTTTTTCTGGCGTCCGGCGTGGTCATTTCCAGCTTGTGCGGCTGCTCCTGGTGGAACGAACAGACCGTGCGGTCGCAAAGTCCCGAGGACAATGTTTCGCACACGAAATTGGTCGGCGACTTCGCCGTTCCGACGGGGATTCTGCCCGCCCGCGTCGAGGGCATCGGCCTCGTCGTCGGCTTGCGAGGCACGGGCGGCGATCCCGTGCCGTCGCCGCAGCGCACCGCTCTCGTCGACGAAATGCGGAAAATGGGCGTCGAAAACCCCAATCAGGTGCTGGCTTCCGGCAACGTAGCGCTGGTGATGATGCAAGGTGCGATGCGGCCGGGCATCCAGCAAGGCGATCGGTTCGACATCAAGGTGCGTGTTCCGGCGCAAGGCGACACCACGAGTCTACGCGGCGGCATTTTGGCGCGGGCCAGACTTACGGAAACCGACATTCAAGACAATCAAGTGCTCACGGGCAATTTGCTGGCGTACGCCCAGGGGCCGATCATGGTCGATCCGTCGGCCGACGCCAAAAAAAATCGCATTGCCGCTTGTGAAGGATGGATTCTCGGCGGCGGCGTCGCCATCGGCAATCGTCCACTCGGATTGGTGTTGACGCCCGAATTTGAGGATGCTCGGATCAGCGCCAAGGTCGCCACGGCCATCAATAAGCGATTCAACACGATACAAACCGGCCATAAGGACGGCATGGCCGAAGCGCGCGACGACAAATACATTAACCTCAAGGTGCATCCTCACTATAAGGACAACGTCGCTCGATACATTCAAGTCGTCCGCTCGCTGCCGGTCGTGGAAGCCGCCGCCGAACGGGCCAAGCGGATTCATCTGCTCGAAGGCCAATTGCTCAATCCCGAGACGTCGTCGGTCGCCGCGCTTCAACTGGAAGCCGCCGGCGGCGACGGCGTGGATACGTTGCTAAAGGGCGTTCAATCGCAAAATCTGGAAATCCAATTCTATTCCGCCGAGGCGTTGGCGTATCTCGAACGTCACGAAGCGGCGGAGCCGTTGGGCAAAATCGCCCGCGACGAACCGCCGTTCCGCGTCTATGCGTTGGCCGCGTTGGGCGCCATGCAAGACCCGACGGCCGCCGATCAACTTCGCGGCCTGCTGTCTTCTTCGAGCGCCGAAACCAGGTATGGAGCGTTCCGCGCGTTGTGGACGATGAACAAGAACCACCCGCTGGTGCGCGGCGAAATGTTTGACAATCAATTCACCTACCACGTGCTTAACGTCGATGGGCCGCCCATGGTCCACGTCACGCGCAGCCGCTTGGCCGAGGTCGTCTTGTTCGGAAGCCATCAGCAGTTCCAGTTGCCCATCGCCGTTTCCGCTGGAAATCATATCGCGATCCGGGATCAGGAAAACGGCCAAATTTGCGTCACGAAATATGCCGTCGGCGAATTGGACCAGAAACGGGCCGTTTCGCCTTGCGTCGACGACGTCATTCGTGCCGTGGTCGATCTCGGCGGAACTTATCCCGACGTGGTCCAGGCGTTGCAAGAAGCGAAAAAACAAGGCTCGCTCGCCTCGCGGTTCGAAGTCGATGCTTTGCCCGAGGCCGGCCGAACCTATCAACGGACAGCCGTTGGCGTCAACCGTTCCACCGACGCCGCCAAGGCTCGGGAAATGGGCCAAAACGCGGAGCAAACAGCCACGGCCACTCCGGCCAGTCCCACGCCGACGCTCTTCGAAAAGAAGGCCGCCAAGGGCGAGAAGACCGCCGACGCCAATCCGGAGGAAAAATCCGTAAAAGATTCCGAGGTGCAGCCCGAGACGAAGAAAGGGTTCTTTGCTAAACTGTGGGGTGGTTAACGTTTGCCTGAACTCGCATAACCCCGTGTTTCGCCCATGTTGAAGGCCCTCGAAATCGTCGGTTTCAAAAGCTTCGCCGATCGGACCCGGTTCGAATTTCCGCCGGGCATCACGGTCGTCGTGGGGCCCAACGGCTCCGGCAAGTCGAACATCGTCGATTCCATCAAGTGGGTATTGGGCGAGCAAAGCGTCAAAAGCCTGCGCGGCCGCGAGATGGCCGACGTCATCTTCAACGGCTCCGGCAGCCGGCGCGCCCTGAACGCCGCCGAAATCACGCTGACTTTCGACAATGGCAAACGCCTCCTGGCGCTCGACGCCGACGAGGTTCACATCACGCGCCGCGTCTATCGCAGCGGCGAAGGCGAATATCTCATCAATCGGAATCCCGCCCGGCTCCGCGACATTCGCGAACTGCTGGCCGGCACCGGCATGGGCACGCAAGCCTACAGCGTCATCGAACAGGGCAAGGTCGATAGCCTGCTGCAATCGTCGCCGCGCGACCGCCGCATTATCTTCGAGGAGGCCGCCGGCATTAGCCGCTTCAAGATGCGAAAGATCGAGGCCCTGCGGCGACTCGAACGGGTCGAACAAAATCTGCTCCGGCTGTCCGACATCGTCGATGAAGTCGAAAATCGCCTGAAAAGCGTCCGCGCCCAAGCCGGCAAGGCAAAACGGTATCAGGAACACGCCGACCGGTTGCATGAGTTGCGAACGCAGGTCGGCCAGGGCGATTGGCGGCGACTCACCGAGCGGCTCAACGGCGTCGAAGAGCAATTGCGCACGTTGGGCGACGATCGCGGCGCTGCGGCGGCCGAGGCCGAAAGCGGCGAGGCCCAACTGCTCGAAATCGACCAACAGGTCAGTGAAATCAGCGAGGAAATCCGCCAGTCAGAGTCGCAAATCGCGGTGAATCGCGAGCGAATCGTCGGCGCCGAGGCGACCATCGAACACGAACGCAGCCGCGGCGACGATCTCGAACAGGAAATCGCCCGATATCGCCGCCAATTGGTCGGCATGAACGCCAAGGCCGGCGATCTCGAACAGCAATTGGCCGACACGACCGCGGCCTTGCTGACGGCCGAAGAAAATCATCGCGGCGTCGCCAAGCGATTGGTCGAGGCCGAACGCGACTTGACGGAAATGATGGCCTCGCTCGATCAACTGCGCGGCGAAGATCAACAGCGCCGCGCCGCGCTTATACAACAAATGCGCGCGGCCGCCGCGCTGGGCAACGAAACCAGTGCGCTCGAAAGCCAAGCCGCCGGCGCTGAAGCCGCGTGGCAGCGTGCCGCCGAACATATCGCTGAATTGGACCGCTCGCTCGACGGACTGCAACAGCGATTGGATCAGTTGCGGCGCAGCCGCGAGCAGGGAACCGGCGAGGTCGAGGAAATCGCCCAATCGCTCGCTGCCGCTCAAGACCGGCTGGCCGAATATCGCCGGCAACACGCCGCGCGAAAAAATGAACTCGGCGAGTTGCGCGAACGCCGTAGCGGCGCCGCCGAACGCGCCGCCATGCTCGAGGAACTCGTCCGCCACAACCAAGGCATTAGCGCCGGCGTCAAAGATATTTTACAGCGTGCCGCGGCCGGAAAAACGCCTGTACTTCAAAACGTCTGCGGCCTCGTGGCCGACATGCTGCACGTCAGCGTCGAGACGGCCCCACTGGTCGAAATCGCGTTGGGCGAGGCGGCGCAGCACGTCGTGGCGACGCGAAGCCAAGAATTGCTCGACCATTTGCAGGCGGAATCGAATCGGTTTGGCGGACGGGTCGGCTTCGTGTGGCTCGACGCTCCGCACGTCGCCCCGACAGGGAATTTGACGGGCCAGCCCGGCGTCTTGGGCCGCGCCGACAAGTTCGTCGAGACGCCGCCGAAATTCGCCCCGGTCGCCGCGCAGCTGTTGGGCCGAACGTGGTTCGTCGAAAAATTGCCGCACGCCCTAGCCCTGGCGGGTTCCGCCGGAAAGGGCGTCAACTTCGTCACCCTGGCCGGCGAATTGCTCGAGGCCGATGGCACGCTAACCGTCGGGCCGCGAAACGTATCGACGGGACTAATTTCCCGCCGAAGCCAACTCCGCGCGCTCACCGCGCAGTTGGCCGAACTCGATGCCTCGATTGCCGCCGCGAAAAACGATCTGGCCGCGCTCGACGAGCAAATCGAAACGCAGCAACAAGCGGTCGATCATCGGGCGGCCGAATATCGCCGCGCGGTCGACACGCTGGCCGAAAACCGCGTGGCCGTCAGCGCCGCCGAGGAACATCGCCGGCAATCGGATCATCAGCGCATGGCGTTGGAACGCGAATTGCGCCAGTCGCATGAGCAACACGACGTGGCGCGGCGGCGGTTGGCCGATTCGCTGGAACAGCGAAAACAGATCGACGCGGCCGTCGCCGAGTTGGAAGCAAGCCTGGCCGGAATCGCCCGGCAGATGGAGTCGCTCGAAGGCCGACGCGCCGCGGCGCACCGCGAAACCACCGAAATCAAGGTCGAATTGGCCAAAAGCGAGGAGCGGCTTCGCAATCTTCAGGCCGCGATGCGCCAGTTCGAGGACAGCCGCGAGGAACGGCATCGGGCGATCGGCGACGCGCGGCAGCATCTCGACGAATGTACCCGCCGCGCCGACGCTTCACGCTGGAACATCTTGCAGGCCGAGAGCGAAATCGCCGAACTCTATTTGCGCAAGGAAAACTTCGCCGCGCAAACGGTCGGGCTCGTCGAGTGTCGCGAATCGCTTTTGGAGCAGCGGAACGCCGTCGCCTCACACGCCCAGGCCGCGCGTGGCCGCATTCGCCGGCTTGAAGATAAATTGCACGCCGCCGAACTGGCCGCCAACGAAACGCGTCACGAACGAACCAGCATGGCCGACCGCCTCCGCGAGGATTACGGCATCGACCTGGCCGCCCTCGAGACTTCCGCGACCGGCGAGCAAAAGCACGAACGCGACGCGGTGCAACGCGAAATCGAGGAGTTACGGCAGAAGATCAACAACTTGGGCAATGTCAATCTCGAAGCCCTCGACGAGTTGGAACAACTCGAAGGCCGATTCGGCACGCTCTCCGATCAATTCAAGGATTTGACTTCGGCGAAGAATTCGCTCGAGAAGATCATCGAAAAAATCAACGCCGACAGCCGGCGGCTTTTTTCCGAAACGCTGGAAATCGTCCGCGGCCATTTTCAAACGCTGTTCCGCGACCTGTTCGGCGGCGGCCGGGCCGACGTCGTGCTGGAGGAGAACGTCGATATTTTGGACAGCGGCATCGAGATCGTCGCGTGTCCGCCGGGCAAGGAGCCTCGCAGCATTTCGTTGTTGAGCGGCGGCGAAAAGACGCTGACGTGCGTCGCGCTGCTTTTGGCGATTTTCCGAAGCCGCCCCAGCCCGTTCTGCGTCCTCGACGAGGTCGATGCCGCGCTGGACGAGGCAAACATCGACCGCTTCACCAAAGTGATTCAAGGTTTTTTGACGTGGACGCAATTCATTATCGTCACGCACTCCAAAAAAACGATGACCTGCGCCGACACGATTTACGGCGTAACGATGCAAGAGTCGGGCATCACGAAGCAAGTGTCGGTCCGATTCGATGACGTAAGCGAGGATGGCCGCATTATCGAACGTCCGAAGGCCGAGGAAGAAATCCAGGCGGCGTAACTCTGAAGATTGCCGGAGAGGCGAACGACGCGAAGAAGGCGGTTTTGTGAAGCCGTATCGAGGTTGCCGAACGTGACGCCGGGACGTGCGGCGGCATATCGGCCGCAATCGGCAAGATCTTCCATCGTGCGGTTTTGCGGGGTCTTTTCATCAAGGCGGGCCATGATCGAGCCGATGGTGTAGAGTGTGCCCCAATGGCCACTTTCGGATTGGAACTCACGCAGGGACGGCGGTTCAAAAAAACCGCCGTCCCTTTGTTTTTGCGCCGTTGCGGCGTAAAATACTTCCGGGGAGCTGGGTGCCATGCCCATGCTTGTCGCCGGCGCAGCGCCCGCGGCGGTTTTTGGAATCTCTTATTGGAATCGAAGGGGTCTTTGCAATGCCAAATCCTATCGAATCTCTTTTGGCGACCGGCACGAAACTCTGGCTCGACTCGATCGACCCCGACTTGATTCGGACGAATCGGGCCGCCGGGGCTACCGGGGCGACTTCCAATCCGATCATCGTGTCCGACCTGTTGGCCACCGGCCGCTTCGACGCGGAAATCGACCGGCTGGCAAAACAAGGGGCCGACGACAGCACCATCGCGTGGCAAGTGACCGACCTATTGGTGCGCGACGCCCAGCAGGTTTTTCTGCCCGCCTGGCAGGCGACCGGCGGCGACGACGGTTACGTCAGCTTCGAGGTCGATCCGCTGCTGGAAGACCCGGCGCTCAGTTTGCCGCACCGCGACC
>CAZWNM010000011.1:0-12350 GCA_964635765.1 uncultured Planctomycetaceae bacterium
GATTTTTGCGCAACATCGAAGCACTACGACGGCGTCGCCATGTTCCACTCGAAAGCCGTCCAGACGTGATTTCCGCTCCGCCGGCAAAAACGCCGAAAAGGTTATTTGCATGAAGCAATTTTCATTGCCGGGATTTGAGGATGAACGGGTGGCCAGTGGCCGGACAACGGTCGCTGACGGTCAGGGGCCAGTGGTCAGTGAAAAGCCGACGGCAGCGTCCAATCCCCAATCCCCAATCCCTAATCTCCCGCATCCAATCCCCAGCCCCCGGCTCCCCATCTCTTCTTTAGCTGGTCAAACGGTCTGGGTCGTCGACGCCCATTCGCTCATCCATCAGGTTTTTCACGCCCTGCCGGAAATGACCACTCCGGCGGGCGAGCCGGTCGGCGCGGTGTTCGGCTTCACGCGCGATTTGTTCTATCTGCTGGAAGAAAAGAAGCCGGATTATTTGTTCTGCGCGTTCGATCTGCCCGGCAAAACCTTTCGACACGCGATGTACGAGCCCTATAAAGAGCAGCGGGCGGAAATGCCGGACGCCTTGCGGCCGCAGATTCCGGCTATCCGCCGCGTGGTCGCCGCGCTGGGCATTTCGGCCCTGAGTTGCGAGTCGTTCGAGGCCGACGACATTTTGGCCACCGTCGCCCGATTGACCGACGAACTCGGCGGCGAGTGCTTTATCGTGTCGAACGACAAGGATTGCCGGCAGTTGATAACCGATCGGGTGAAGATTTTCGGCATTCGGAAGAACGAGACGCTCGACCGCGAAATGCTTCACGCCGACTGGGGAATCTGGCCCGAGCAGGTGGTCGATTACCAGTCGTTAGTGGGCGATTCGGTCGATAACGTGCCCGGCGTGCCGCTGATTGGCCCGAAATTCGCCCGGCAGTTGCTCGAACAATTCGGCACGTTGGAAGCGATTTTGGACCATGCCGGCGAGGTGCAGGGGGCGAAACGGAAGGAAAATTTGCAGAAATACCGCGATCAGGCGCTTTTGAGCCGCGATTTGGTCCGGCTCGACTCGCATGTCCCGCTGGAAATCGACTGGCAATCGGCCCGGGCGGGCCGCATCGACCTCGAAGCGGCGAATCGGTTGTTTGCGGAGTTCGGTTTCCGCAGCATGGGGCGAAAACTGGCCGATATCGTAGGCGGTTAGATGCTCTGCTCGCCATTTTGTGTCGATGCGGCACTAGCAGCGAACCGAGAAAGAAGATATACTAAACGTACTGCTGGAAATGGCGACATGCGACTTTTCGGTTGCAATCCAACGCCGGTCGTTCATCGAACACCGGCCCACCGCACCGCGAGAAGCACGATTTCCAGAGTTCGGCGGCAGGTCGAATCGGTTGAACACCGGTTGCGACGTGCCGACGGACAGAATGCCTTTCGGCGAAGCGACTGCGGCGGCATCACCGTGCCTTGCATACCACCACGGGTTGATTCTTCAGTTTCCAGGCGATCGACTCCCACCATGTGCCTGAGCTTTTCCTAGAAATCAAGTGGCTAATGGTCAATGGCTAGTGAACGGCACAGTTGCTTGCAGTTTATTATCCACTGACCACTGACCACTGACCACTGGTTCATGCGAATCATCGGCATTATCGGCGGCGTGGCGAGCGGCAAGAGCGCGGTGTCGCAACAGTTCGCGGCGCTGGGCGCCGGCGTTTTGGACGCCGATCGGGCGGGCCATGAAGCCCTGCGGCTGCCTCGTGTCGAGACCGCCGCCAGGCAACGATGGGGCGAGGCCGTTTTCGGCCCCGACGGAAAAATCGACCGCACGCGGCTGGCGCAAATCGTTTTTGCGCCGGGCGAAAAGGCCGAACAAGAACGAAAATATCTCGAACAGGTAACGCATCCGATCATCGCCGATTTGCTTCGCCGGCAAGCCGAAACATTCGCGGCCGAGGGCCGTCAGGTCGCCGTGTTGGACGCCGCGTTGTTGATCGAGGCCGGTTGGAACAAGTTGTGCGAAAAGATCGTGTTTATCGACGCGCCGAAAGCCGTCCGGCTGGCCCGTGCGTTGCAGCGCGGCTGGAGCGAGGCGGATTTCGCCGCCCGCGAGCGTGCCCAAGAGTCCGTGGACCAGAAGCGGACGACGGCCGACGCGGTGATCGACAATTCCGGCTCGCCGGAGGAAATGAAAGAAGAAGTGAAGCGGATTTGGATGAGTTTGTGAAATATGTGTAGCCAAGGAGGAATGCCATGACAAACACAATGAACATGGTGTATTGGAAGGGCGAGAAGTTTTGGGTTGGAAAATTGCTCGACCGTCCCGAAATTATGAGCCAAGGCGAAACTATCGAGGAATTGGAGGCCAACTTGCGGGA
The DNA here is from genome assembly GCA_964635765.1 of uncultured Planctomycetaceae bacterium. Lineage (GTDB taxonomy): Bacteria > Planctomycetota > Planctomycetia > Pirellulales > Thermoguttaceae. Next base: position 2,325 of record CAZWNM010000011.1, read on the forward strand.
GGCTTATCTCCTGATGGTCATGGACGACGTCCCCGAAGAACACTCGATTAAGCCAATCGCCATATGAAACGCATTGATCTAATTCGAGACATCGAAAGGAACGGATGCGTTTTTGTAAGATCAGGCACCAATCACGATATTTACCTCAATCCTCGCACGGATAAAAAACAACCGGTTCCACGCCATCGAGAAATTGACGAATCGTTGGCACGGCACATTAAAAAAATCCTGGCGTAATCCATCCCCAAGCCACCAAGAACAATCTCCCCGCCGCCGGCGCCGCCCGTGCGTTGGCAACATTTCTTTTCAGGAGTTGCGTTAACATGAGTTCCGACAGAGAAGGCGAAACGCCGATCGAAAACGCGGAAGGCGAATTCCGCAAAACCGCCGTCGAACAAGCCGGGTCGCCGGCTGAGCGCGATAGCCTGCCGGCCGAGAACGATAGCGCGCCGGCCGATCGATCCGATCCGAGGCTGACGCTGACCGAAACGTTGCGTGCCATCGAAAACGAAGAGCCGCTCTCCGTGGCCGAAGAAATCGCCGTCGAGAACAGGGCCAAGCGCGGAAAAAAGAAGGCGGCTGATCCTTATGAAGACCTGAAGCAGCCGGGCGATACCCACGTCGCCGAACTGCAACGCCTGTCGATGGCCGAGCTGATCGAGGAAGCGCGGAAGGAAAACATTACGGCGGGCGCCGACGCAAAGAAACAAGATTTGATCTTCCGAATCCTCAAGGAGCGCGTCAAGCTCAACGGTCTGATGTTCGGCGAGGGCACGTTGGAAATCCTGCCCGACGGTTTTGGTTTTCTGCGCAGCCCCGACTATCATTATCTGTCGTGTCCCGACGACATTTACGTGTCGCCGAGCCAAGTCCGGCGTTTCGGATTGAAGACGGGCATGACGATATCGGGCCAGATACGTCCGCCGAAGGAAAACGAGCGTTACTTCGCGTTGCTGCGAGTCGAGGCGGTCAATTATCAAGACCCGAACTTTGTCGCCCAAAAGATTCCGTTCGACGAACTGACGCCGCTGCATCCTGACTTGCGCATCCGCCTGGAAACCACGCCGGACGAAATCGAGGCGCGCGTGGTCGATATGATCGTGCCCATCGGTTTCGGCCAACGCGGCCTAATCGTCAGTCCGCCGCGCGCCGGCAAAACCATTCTCATGCAGAAAATGGCGAAAGCTGCGCTGAAAAACTATCCCGATCTCTACGTCTTCATGCTGCTGATCGACGAGCGGCCGGAAGAAGTGACCGACATGGAGCGGGAAGTGAAGGGTTCGAATTGCGAGGTCGTCAGTTCGACGTTCGACGAGCCGGCCTCGCGTCACATTCAAGTGTCCGAAATGGTTTTGGAAAAAGCCAAACGCATGGTCGAATACGGCTACGACGTGCTGATTTTCCTCGATTCGATCACGCGGTTGGCGCGGGCGTGGAACGCGGAATGCCCGTCGTCGGGCAAGCTCCTTTCCGGCGGCGTCGACGCCGACGCCCTGACGCGGCCCAAGCGGTTTTTCGGCTCCGCCCGAAAGGTCGAGGAGGGCGGCTCGCTGACCGTGATCGGCACCGCGCTGGTCGAAACCGGCAGCCGGATGGACGAAGGGATTTTCGAGGAGTTCAAGGGCACCGGCAACCAAGAGATCGTGTTGGACCGCAAGTTGGTCGATCGCCGCATCTGGCCGTCGATCGACATCTCGCGCAGCGGGACGCGCAAGGAAGAGATGCTGATGGACCCGGAGGAGCACCGCCGCGTGAACATTTTGCGCCGCGTCGTGAACGACATGAATCCGCCCGACGCGATGGAGTTCATCATCTCGAAGCTGCAAAAGACGAAAACGAACGCCGAGTTCTTGATGAACATGAATATGAAGATGTGAGTATTTGTTATGCCGAATATTTTTCAAGGAAACATCAACGCCCGCGCCAACGAACGATTTGCCGTCGTGGTGTCGCGGTTCAACGAGTCGATTACGACGAACTTGTTGAACGGCGCGATGGAAACGTTGAAATCGCACGGCGTGCCGGACGAGCGGATCGACGTGGCGTGGACGCCCGGCGCGTTTGAAATTCCGCTGGTCGCCGATCGCATGGCCGACAGCGGACGCTACGCGGCGGTGATTTGCCTGGGCGCGGTGGTGCGCGGTGAAACGCCGCACGATCAGTACATCAATCGAGCCGTGAGCGCGGCATTGAGCGAGATCGGCGTTCGATACGGCGTGCCGTTGTTGTTCGGCATTTTGACCTGCAATACGTTGGAGCAGGCCGTCGCCCGATCCGGCGGCCGCGCCGCCACGACGGGCAAGGACGTCGCCGGCGCGAGTCTCGGCAACAAAGGCGTCGATTGCGCCTTGGCCGCACTCGAAATGGTTGATTTGATGAAGAAGTTTTAAGTTTTAAGTTATCAGTTTTCAGTGGATCGTGAGTCGTGGATGGTGGATCGTAGGCAAAGGATACCAACTGGCAATTCGTTGCGAAGCCGCAAGCGGCTGTTTTGCATGTCTCCCAGTCTCCTCGTCTCTCAGTCTCCCCCTCTTGCTTCCCTAGCCCCTAGTCCCTAGCCCCTAGTCCCTAGCATGTATCGTCGCAGTCGAGCCAGAGAAATCGCGTTCCAAGTCCTCTATCAGGACGATCTGAATTCGCGCGGTAATCCCGCCGAGGGCGATCGGTTTATCGAGCGGCGGTTGCGCGGCGACGATCTTATCGCGTTCGCCAAGGAATTGGTGGCCGGCGTGCGGCGGAATCGCGAGGCGACCGACGCCCTGTTGGAACAATACGCCGCGAATTGGAGCGTCCGACGCATGGCGGCGACCGATCGCAACGTGTTGCGGCTTGGCGCGTACGAGTTGCTGCACACCGACACGCCGCCGAAAGTCGCCATCGACGAGGCCGTCGAACTGGCCAAGCGTTTCGGCTCCGCCCAGTCGTCGCAATTCGTCAACGGAATTCTCGATCGAATGATGAAGGAAAAGGCGGTCAGTGGTCAGTGGCCAGTGGCCAGTGCAACACAGCAGACGACTGAAACTGAAAACACTCCGCCGGAGTTGCCACCGCTTCCTATCTCAACCCCTGATCCCTAATTTCTAATCCCTAATCCCTCTCATGGGTCTATTCGATAAATTAAAACAAGGTCTGAAAAAGACCACGCAACTGTTGAACACCGACGTCCGCGACTTGTTCAAGTCGCAAGGCCGGCTCGTGGACGATTTGTTCTGCAAGGAACTTTTCGAGAAACTGGTCAAGATCGACATCGGCGTCGATTCGGCGCAGGAAATCGCCGACGAAATCGGTAAGAAGTTTCGGGCTCGCGTCATCGAGGACGAGGAAGCCGAGGTCATCGGAGACATCAAGGCCCAGCTGAAAATCTTGATGGCGCAGCCGGCCGAGCCGATCCGATTCGCGACGGCCGGGCCAACCGTCATCATGGTGGCCGGCGTCAACGGCTGCGGCAAAACCACGTCGATCGCCAAGCTGACCAAGATGTTCTTGAACGACGGAAAGCGAGTCGTTTTGGGCGCGGCCGACACATTCCGGGCCGCCGCCGTCGAACAGTTGACGATTTGGGCCAAGCGATTGGGCGCGGAAATCGTCGCCGGCGCGCAAGGCAGCGATCCGGCCAGCGTCGCGCATCGCGCGGTGGCAAAAGCCCTGGAACTCGGCGCCGACGTGTGCATCATCGACACGGCCGGCCGCCTGCAAACGCAGCACAGCCTGATGCAAGAACTGTCGAAAATCCACCGCGTCATCGGGAAGCAAATCGCCGAGGCTCCGCACGAAGTTTTTTTGGTGCTCGACGCAACGACCGGCCAAAACGGCATCAGCCAAGCGCGGCATTTCACCGACGCGGTTCAATGCACCGGGTTGATTTTGGCCAAGCTCGACGGCACGGCCAAGGGCGGCGTCGTGGTGGCCATTCGCAAACAGGTCGGCTTGCCGGTGAAATACATCGGCGTCGGCGAGTCGGCCGACGATCTCGCGCTGTTCGAGCCGGACTCGTTCGTCGATGCGATGTTCGAGGACGTGCGATAAAAAAGTCTCTACCGCCGCTTTGCCTCGACGAAGCACTCGCGCACGCGACGCTCCACCTCGGCCACCAGCTCGTGTTCGTCGCGTCCGGCGACTTCTTCCGGCGGGATCGGCCGGCCGAAATGCACGCGAATCCGGCCGAAACCGGGGTGTTTCTTCGTGCGAGGCCACGCTTGATATGCGCCGTCGATGGCCACCGGCAAAATCGACGATTGCGACCGAACCGCCAGCGTCGTGAAGCCGGGCCGAAACGCCGCGATGGTGCCGTCTGAAGTTCGCGTGCCTTCCGGAAAGATCAAAACCATCTCGCCGTGCTTCAGCCGCTTGAGCGACTCCTTGATTCCGCCCAAGCCGAACCCGTCGCGGTCGATCGGAATCGCGTCGACGGAGTGAATGATCCGCCCGAATAAGGGAATATCGAACAGCGTTTTTCGGGCGACGAAGTTCATCCGCCGCCGGCTGCCGATGCCGACCAGCGGCGGATCGAAGTGGCTTTGATGATTCGACACGACCAACACGCCGCCGGCGGCCGGGATGTTTTCCAACCCGGTATAGCGAACGCGATACACGAGCACCGCAACCAGTTGCAGCGAACGCCGGAGGAATTGATACCAAAAGCGATTCAGAAGGGAGCGTGGCATGGGGGAAGGGATTGGGGGATTGGAGATTGGGGACTGCTCGCGGCGTACTAACCACTGGCCACTAGCGCGGCCAATTTCTCTACCACTTGCTCCAGCGTCATTCCGTCGGTGCAAATGTCCACGGCGTCGGCGGCAGGTTTTAGCGGACCGACCGCGCGGGCGGCGTCTTCTCGATCGCGCCGCTGTTGCGCGGCCAACACTTGTTCGAGCGTAACCGGTTCGCTCCGCGTCTGCAACTCGCGCAGCCGCCGACGGGCGCGCTCCAGCGGCGTGGCCGTCAAAAAAATCTTGCATTCGGCGCTGGGAAACGCCACGGTGCCTTGGTCGCGGCCCTCGGTGACGACGTTTTGGCCGGCGGCCGCCTCGCGCTGAAGTTCGACCAATCGCTCGCGCACTTGCGGATTGCCGGCGGCATAGCGCGTCACGGCGGTCACTTCCGAGGTGCGAATGGCGTCGGTTACGTCTTCGCCGTCGAGGAACATTCGCTCGCCGTCCAATCGCAAATGGATTTTTCGAGCGAGCCGGGCCAAGTCGTCCGGCGCGTCCCAATCGAGCCCATGCCGCACGGCGGCCAGCGCGACGGCGCGGTACATGGCGCCGGTGTCCAAAAATCGAAAGCTGAGTCGGCGGGCCAGCATTTTGGCGACGCTGCTTTTTCCCGCTCCGGCCGGTCCGTCAATGGTGATAATCATGCCGCCATTATACCTCTCGCCGGCGCGTCTGCAAGAACGCATCAAAGCCGATTGCAGTTTTCCAACGTGCCGCGGATAAACTCATTCACTTCGTCCGCGTGCGTCATGTTGATTAAATGCCCGCCGCCGGGAATGATGCGGTCGGCCTCGACGCGGTTCGGCGGAATCAAACGGTCGCGGCCGCCGTGAATGTGAACGACGGGCGAATCGGGCGGCGGCGACGGCGTCCACGTCAAAATCGCTTGAAGCGCGTGATGCAAAAACGACGAATCCGAATCCTTGAACATCCGAACGGCCAATTGCTTTCGCGGCGACGGAACGCCGCGCCGCAGATAAACCACCGGCCCCGAAAGCAACTTGGCCGCGTCCCACGCCTCGACGGGCAGCAGCGGCAGGAGCCGGCCCGCCGTGCGAAAAAAATCGCGCAGGCCGCGCCGCGTGCGGCAACTGGCGATCAGCACCGTAACGTCGGGCTTCAAGTGCTTCGTCATTTCGTAGGCCAACATGCCGCCCATCGAAACGCCGCCCAAGATAAGCGGCCGATCGCGCGCCGGCACGATGGTTTCGGCCAAGCGGGTCGCATAGTCGGGCAGCGATTCCCGGCGGCGGAACGGAATCCACCGCGGAATGATCAACTGCGGAAACGCCGCCCGTTGCGGCTCCAACAGTCGATCGTCGGCGCCGATGCCGGGCAGCAAAATCAATTGAAACGGCGAGTTTTGGGACATGCGGCCATTATATCAAAATCGAACGGCGGCGAAATCGCTATTTGTCGCATCTCGGCAACATATTTCTGTATGACAATTCTGTATTTTATGCGGCTGATCTCTTTTTCGGAACATTTTTCCAAAAAACCTCTTGCAATGTTCCGCGGCGAACGATAAACTACCTAAGTGCATTAGTTCGCTAATGCACATAGGAGAACGGCGTGGAAATCAATCCAAGCAGTCATGTGCCGATCTATCTGCAAATCGCCGACGGCGTTCGCGCGGCCGTTGCCGCCGGCGTCTATCGGCCCGGCGAAGTGCTGCCATCGCTCCGCGCCATGGCCGTCGCCATTCAGGTTAATCCGAATACAGTCCAGCGGGCGTACGACGAATTGGAACGCGAGGGTTTGGTCTATTCGCAACGCGGCCGGGGGCTTTTCGTAGCCCGGCGCGGCAACGCCAACGCCCAATCGAACGCCGAGGACGGCGTGCGGCGGGTGTTCGACGAAGGGGTTCGCGCGGCACAGGCGTCGGGCATGAATCTGAAGCAAATCCAGGCGGTCTTTCAGGCTGCGTTGGATCGCGCCAATAAAAACAGGAGTACTCGTCCATGATCGCAACCACCGATTGCCCGGCCGTCGAAACTGCCGGCCTGACTAAGTTTTTCGGCGACAACATCGCGGTCGGCAATCTCTGCCTCAACATCCCTCGCGGCTGCACCTATGGTCTTCTGGGGCCGAACGGCGCCGGCAAAAGCACCACTATCCGCATGTTGATGGGCCTGCTCGTGCCGACCGTCGGCGAAGCTATGGTGCTTGGCATTCCCGTCCGAAAAAATCGCTTGCTTGTGAAGCAGCGGGTCGGCTATGTCCCGGAAATGCACTATATCTACCGTTGGATGCGGGTCCGCGAGGCCGTCGCGTTTTGCCGCTCGTGGTATCCGACGTGGAACGACCGGCTTTGCCAGGAAATGCTCGAACGGTTCGCGCTCGATCCGAACCAAAAGGTGAAAAACCTCTCGAAAGGCACGTTGACGAAGCTGGCGTTGCTGCTGGCCGTTTCGCACGAGCCGGAATTGCTGCTGCTCGACGAGCCGCTTTCCGGCTTGGACCCTTTGGCCCGGGAGGAATTTCTCGACGGCGTGTTGCGCACCATTTGCGACCGGGGCCAAACGGTGTTGATTTCGAGCCACATGCTCGACGACGTGCGGCGACTGGCCGACACGGTGGGCATTCTCTACGAAGGCCGGCTCGTGGTACAAGGCGACATCGACACAATGCTGGCCACGACGAAGCGCATCCGGGCCACGCTCCGCGACGGCTGCCGCCCGACGCAAACGCCCGACGACACGATTTGGCAGCAAACGCAAGGCCGCGAGTGGACCGTGACGGTTCGCGATTTTTCGCCGGAGAAAGTCGAGCAAGTTCGGGCGTTCGACGGCGTCGAGCACGTCGAGGTGGTCGATCTCGGCCTGGAAGAACTTTTCAAGGATATCGTGAAAGGGCAAAGGGTGAAAAAATGACTTGGCTCCTCTGGAAAGAATATCGTCAGAATCGTGCAATCCTTTGGGTGCTGCTGTTTTTGTTGTTTTTGCCGTATTTTATTTGGCTGATCGCGGCGGGGCATTTTTACCTGCGCTACCAAATGCTTCTCAGGGATTGGCCACAGACGTTCTGCCGTTTAAGCCTCTCTAGCATTGGCCTTTCTCAAATTGCCATTGCTTTAATGGGCGGATATGCAATCGCGGGGGAACGCACGGATCGTTCCGCGGAATTTCAGGCGTATTTGCCGATTCCTCGCTACAAGATTTTAGCGGCGAAATTGTTGTTGACGCTGATAATGACTGCCCTAATTTGGCTGCCCAATCTCTTTGTGTATTGGCTGTCGATAGAATACCTCGAGTCATGGCAAAATGAAGTGCGAGATATTGTCTGGATTGCGATTGGTGGCGTGACGTTTTTTGGTGTTGCATGGTTTGTCTCGTCGATTCTCCGCAGCCCCGCGATTGCCGTCTGCGCCGGCTTGGTCGCGCCCGTAATCGTAACGGGCGGGATATTTTTCATCGATTACCTTTTCGACTTGAAGATGGACGGTCGGCACGATGAACCTATGCTTGTGTTTTGGATTTGGATGAGCATTTGTCTTGCCCTCGCCGCGATCGGGTTTGTCGTCGGCACATGGATCGCCTGGCGGCGGGTGGAACCGTAGCGGCCCAGGCCGGGGACTGGTCCATTTTTCGGCAAAAAACGTGTCTTGCGAATAAACGCTCGGCCGAAAACATGGACCTGCCCCCTTCCCGTGGCCTATTGCCCTTCTCTGTTTTCGGAGTATACTTTTGGCATGGTTCAATACTGTCAGATCGAAGCGGTTGCGGCACGGCTCGCGGAAGCCGCCGGCGCGGAGCAGGTGATACTGTTCGGATCACATGCCCGCGGCGATGCCGGCCGCGACAGCGACGTCGATTTGATGATCGTTGCCAAGAGCGATTTGCCGCGGTTCAAGCGAAGCCGCAGCCTCTACCAAGCGATTCGTCCCTATCCATTTCCGATGGACCTCGTAGTTTACACGCCGGAGGAAATTGAGCAAGGACGGCGGTCGCCCTTGTCGTTTGTGGCAACCGTATTGCGGGAAGGAAAAACCGTGTATGGCCGCGGAACTTGAGCTTGCCAAGCAGTGAATGGCAAAAGCCGCCAATGACCTGCTGAGCGCGGATAACAACCTGAAAGCGGCGGACGTTCCCTTCGATGTCGTTTGCTTTCATTGTCAGCAAGCGGCGGAAAAGTTGTTGAAGGCGTATTTGATTGCGAAAAAACGGCCGGCCCCGCGAACACACGACTTGCTGTTGTTGCTGGAGGAAACGCTGAAAATCGACGTCGATGCGGAACCATTGCGAGACCAGCTTGCCTTGCTCATGCCATACGCCGTTGAAATACGCTATCCCGACGAGTGGTTCGAGCCATCAAAGGAAGATGCCGAAGAGGCGAGTCTTGCCGCCCAAAAAGTCCGCGATTGGCTTCGAGCGGCGGCGCCCGCGTTGTTCAGTCACCCGCAACGCTGACGTTCTTCGTTGGGTATGCTATATTTCGACCGCGAGGAAAATATGGACGATGGACTGATTCATGCGAAATTCGCGACGAAAAAAGCAATCTCCTTGCGGACGCTGCTTTTTTCGTTGACGACGCCGAGTCGAATCTCGCGCAGCGAGTATTGGTTGCGTGGTTTCTTGCCGGTTGGCGCCGCTTGGGCGATCGTTTCGCTTTGCGGATTGGCCGAGCGAGCCGCAACCGGTTGGCAAATGTCAGGCTTCGAAATCATCGGCACGCTGCTGCTCTGCTGGCCCGGCTCGGTCGTCATCATCAAGCGGATGCGCGACCGCGATCGTTCGCTGTTGTGGCTGTGGCTGTTGATCGTGCCGGCGGTCGGCATCTTCTACTGTTTTTGGCTGATGTTTATCGACCTGGGCTGCTTTCGCGGCACGTCCGGCCGAAACCGCTACGGCGAAGACCCCTTGGCCGGTTGGGATGCGTCCGGCGGCTGGCCGGTCGATCGGGTCGCGATTCGCACAGCGGCAGCCATTGCCGTCGGAACGATTTTGTCGGCGTTGACCACGATGCAGATTCACGCCGCCCTTTTGAATCCGAAGATGATGCAGATGTACGACGAGATTTACAAGGCGTTTTTGTGAACCGTGAACCATGTCTGACGAATCCAATCGCATAAAGCCGGACGAAGAAGACGACGGGCGGTCGCCGTTTGCGATTGCGATGGACTGGACGTCGCGCATCACCGCGATTTCGATGGAAATGGTCTTGCCGACGTTGGGCGGCTTATGGCTCGATCACCGCTTAGGGACGCAGCCGTTGTTTCTCGTTGTCGGCGCCATGATTGGCTTCTCCATTGCCATGTCGAGTCTCGTGCGGCTTGGAAAGCAAGGGCCAAAGCAAAAGCCATATGTTATGCTTT
>CAZWNM010000012.1:0-12081 GCA_964635765.1 uncultured Planctomycetaceae bacterium
AAGTGGCCGGTTTTAACGCGCCCTTACGTGGCCGGTTTTACGCGCCCCGTGACACGGAAGTGCGGTGGGACTGGTACCAAGGCAGCGGGCCTGCACTGTTCGACGACAATACAAAGAACAGCCAGTTCACCGTCGCTGTTGATGCAATCCTACAATTCTAGCTGTCGCAGCATGGAACGATAAGCCGATCGTTTAGGAGACTGTGGCCTCTCTTGGTCCCCAAGATGCCGCAGTCTCCTCGTTTTTCCGGTGCCAGCAGTTGTCGGGGCATTGAGCCTCCGAGCAAAGGTTCCTTTTCTGACGCTCGGACGACCATTCTATGCCACATCCAACTTTTGCGGAAAAGTGTTAGGCAGTTCATCCGGTTTTCGGACACAGACAACACCGACAACAAGACGGGTAGCGATTCCCGTCTCGGTTACGCAACCCCCAATCGCTCCTGTCCAAGGGCCAAGAGCGATTTCTTTTACCTATTGGTAAGTGCTCGTCCAGAATGTTCAAACGCAACGAGCGAGTTACGATAGTCGGAGGTTTTCCAAGGCTCCCGAGACCCCGAAACGGCTGCGAGCCCGTTCAATAGGTGAAGAGGGGATAAAAAGGGGTGAATCTACGTCGAGTGGGAGGCTAATCACGCGAGAATCGCGAGCCCCATCGAAGCCCGTATGCTGCCCTGCCGTAACCGCTTTCGCACACGCGCGCGATCTGGCCGCCTCGATAACCTTCCGCCACAGCCGTTCGCAGTATCTCCCCGACCTATGTCGTCGCCGGCCGAAGCACTTTGCGAACTTGCTCTAAATCCATCGTTCCGCCTTGTCGCGCGATGAAACCGGCCAAGTCCTCATGCACGTCCTCAATTCGGAGCCTGCGTTCGCACACGTCACGAAGATAGGCAGGCACGATTCGCTTGGTCAGCTCCAGCAACCGCGCGCCGACCTTAGCAGGCTCCTCGCCTGTGATCTGGCTGTGAGACGCGGACGGGCATAATGCAGTTGCGAGGAAAGCTCTGGGTCAGCCAACCGCGAACCTTGAAACCATTCTTGGGCGGCGGCAACTCGACATAGAGTGGCCAGTGATGTTGCTGTTCGAATGCAAGGGCCGTGCGCATTTGAGCAGGCCCCCGGACCGTTCGCGATACGCAACCCGCGGCTTGGGCAACGCTGGCTCCGACCGCCTTTGAGCCAAGACCCAGCAAGCCAATGCCCCGGGTATCCCGCAAGAGTGCTGGAGCCATCACATTATCCAAAATGCAGCCAAGCGTGGCCCAGTAGAGCGCGGAGCCGTAGTCGTCGTAATTGTCCCAGACGTCGGTGATCGTGTCTTGCAACGACAACCCCGCGGCGGGCATTGGCACATCGGAATCCGGCACCAATTCGACGCCATCTATTCCAATACAGTAGCCAGGGATGACGAATCGCAACTTCGTATTGTCCCATCCTGCCGACACAATGCCTGGCACCAGAACAGGCTCGTGAAACTGCGAAGCAATATGGATAAGAGAGTTGCTCCACTTCGCCGCGTACTGGAGTAAGCCTTTGTGCTCCGTGATAAGGTATTGCTGTAGCCAACGAAGCGGGTTGGCTTCGAAGGCTCGCTGCGGCGCGGCAAAGGGCACGTCTTCGCCCTGGATATGCACGACGCCACTGTAGACGTCGTGGCCCGGCTCCGGATAAGTGACCACGCGGTCGATTCGTACCTGAGCGTTGCAGATCTGCATGAGCTGTCGCTGCCGATCCGCATGCCGATAGAAGAACCAGCAGTCATCCTGTGCCACCACGGCACCGCCGTCCACGTTCACGCTGCCCTGAATGTCGTGCCGCCGCAGAATGGAGTTGAAACGGTCGCAGAGGCCAGGGCTGCATGCCTTGCGGATCTGTTCGAGCTTCTTGGCGTCGAGATCGAGCTGGAGAATGAGGTCTTCAATTTGCGAGTCAGTCCAATGCAGCATGACTGACGCGAGCGCCGTAGGCCAAGGCCTGGCGTTTCGCTGAAGCCGCTGGCAGACGGTTGACGGCATGTGGCGGTTGCAATACTCGCGGAGCGACGTGGCATCGCAGTTCCTCGGGCCGACCATGGCGATCCAACCATTGATGGCTATTGCTTGTTGGACCATAGAAACCGAGAAGGCCGGATCCCAAAAGACAATCTTGCGGTCGTGAAACTGCCGCCAGGCGTGCTGTGTGCGGGCCGTGGTCGTCGCCGGCGAGTCCTGCCACAGCACTAGCGGAATCGCATCGTTGGAGTAGCTGAACTGCCGCAGGTGGAGGTCCAGGTAGAGCAACGGGTCGGACACGGCGAAGATGCACTTGTCCCAATCCCCTGCGATCTCCTGGGTCTGCGGGTGCATGGCCAGTCCGGCTTCGCGGTTGGGCCTATTTCGCGCGTGGACATTTACATTGGCGCAGCGGAAGACATAGTCCTTGGTCATGTCGCCCTGGCGTCCGATGAAACCGAATGCGCAGATCCGCTCCGGTGCGCTGAAAAACGGGATTATCAAGGCTTCCTTCCACTTGCCGCCTCTGAAAATTCGCCGTGCGCTACGGCAGCGAGGCGTTTGCTCGTTCCCGACGCACGCCATACTTTTCGGCAGGAGCGTTTCTTCGATGGTGTGGCATAGATTTTCACCCAAAATCTTGGCCGGACCGGCGTCCCACCGTTCAGCGGAGAACTCGCACGGCAACCGCAATTCGGATAGCAGCGACCCGAGCATTGCGCTATGGTGACACAAATACGACTAGGCCTGCTGCCATAGCCGGTGAAGTCGCTTGCGGTATTCGAGATGCCCGATCAGATAGCCACGGATGGAGTCGGAGTCGGTAGGCAGGCCGAACCCTCTTGGTGTCAACTTGATGATGGTCGCCGTGACGGACAAGCCCCATGCTTTCGCGGCTATCTCAATCAAGTCACCCGATTTCCCGCAGTTCCGGCAGTAGAACCACTGGCCTCCGGCAAGATAATCCTGCATGATGGTCATCTGTCCGTGTTGGCACAGCGGACACCGCACAAGAGCGGGAAGGACCGGCCTCGGCACACTGACTTCGAGGACGTCCAACAGCCACATCCATGACACACGCGCGTTCAGACTCTTGGGAGGGGTTGACATATAGTTTCCTTATTAAAATGATTATTCAGCGGAATGGGATTCTTCAATGCAGAGAGATTACCTCAAGACCACAGCCCCTCGATTTTCTCGCGGACCTTCTTCGACTTCGCCGCCGACCCGCCATAGCGTGCGTCGTCGTAGTCGCAAGTCGCCGGCGACGAGCAGACAAAGTGTGCCTTGACGTCGGCGGCGGTGAGGCGGCGGCAACGGTGCAAGCCATCGCATCGCGCGGTCGAACGACTTGCAAAACGCATCAGGCGACATACGCTTCTGTCTTATTCCCTGACTCGACATGATCTTATATCTCCTAGTGGAGGGCTTCTATTATTCTTGCATGGATTCGGGTTGCCGTGAATATCATTTTGCTTTCGCCGCCACACTTGCTTTGCCGAATGTTTGATCCACGGCAACTGTGTTATATTGGAAGACCGGTGGCGGGCGGGCCCGCATTATTGTCGAGCGCCGCCGCCATGCCGGTTTCTCGGGAAAGTGGTTCCCGCTTCAGTCGTCCGTCGAGGCGTGGGTAATTGGTATGGTCATTGTTCGATTGGACGAATGCGGCGGGCGGGCGGCGCCCGTAATGGCCCGCCTTCCCGCAGTCGAATCCGGCTCAGCCCACCTATGCCTTCAGGTCTTCTGCATCTTACGGGTGGCCGAAACATGCTGACGGTACTGGGTGCGGAGTTCTGAAAGGAAGGTGGCCACATCGCGAACGAACACCGCAGTCCCTTCTGCCTCGCAATGTCGCTTCCGCGTTCCCTTGGTCGCGAAATCACGCCACCCCAGCCTGCGGCGGATAACGCGATAAGGCGGGAGGTCGTGATCTTCGCTCGCGCACAAGTCCCATCCGTGACGCAATTCGAGGAAGAAGTCCCGCAGGTATCCCCGAGCGTCCATCTCCCTCGCCTTCGGATGATACCAATCGTATGAAGCGCCCCACCTGTCGCCCACGCGGTTGTTGGGCAGCTCGCTCCACAAGTCGAAATCAACCAGGACGTCCAATAAGTGCTGGCACGGCCCGCTATCGCGGCTGTCCGAGTTGAACACAAGCACGTTTTGGTCTGGGGCATCGCCGATGCAAGGGCTGGGGTCCACGTTGGGTTTACGACGGTAGGCGGCCAGCGCGGCTGCATCGACCATGATCTGGCCTGTCTTCCCACGGCAGAACGGACAATTAAACAACTGCAAGATTTGAATCGACATGATTATTCTTTCTATTGCCTCTGGTAGTGATGGCCCCGGCCTTAGAGGCGTCGGGTTGAGGCGTTTTGTGTTGTAAAGGTTTTGTTCGATTGGACGAGTGCGGCGGGCGGGGCCCGTCGGAGCCGCTGATTGGCCCGACGAGGCCGCCTTCGCCCGGCCATCGGCTACCGCTTCCCTGCCGCCTCGACGTTAGCACGATGCTGCTGAAATGCTGCCGCCTTGCTCGGCAACTCGGTGTAGAGCTTCGCCAAGTCGGAGGTGAAGTAACCCCGCATCTCGAACTCGAAGTCCCTGGCGGGATTCTCCGCGTCCGGCTGCTGGTGCCATTTCTTCTGGACTTGGCGGTAGCGGATCGGGACCGATGGCAGGAACCGCCGGCCACAGGTCCGCGTTGCGACCTGCTCTTTGAGAAAGACCTCCAGTTCGTGATCGGTCTGAGTCACACACGGGTGTTCCATGTCAAATTCAAGAACCTGCAGCGGATTACGGCCGGTCCCATCGCTTGGCTGCCAAACACAACGGCCCCACGCCAGAATGACGTGGGGGCAAGGCCATGGCTTGCCGTTGTCGCCGAACACAAACAGCCGCTTGTCGGGGTGTTCGTGCAGCAGAATATGCAGGCCCTTTGGATGGCCCGCTAGGGCCGCGACCATGGCGGCGGTGTCAACGTGGATCTTGCGATACTGCCAAGCACAAAATGGGCAGGTTGCGATCTGCCGCAAGAACTGCGTTTGCGCCTGTGTGGCCGGGCGCGATGCCGCCGGTCGTTTACCGACATGTGTTTTGCTCATAAAAAACTCCTTGAAAAAAGTGAAAACGTACGTTGCACCACTGTGATGCAGCGTTTCATCAGTCTTATGAAAATGGACCGTGTTACAGCCGTCGCTGGATTACCGGCTGGTGCCGGTTCCGACACGTTGCTCGTGGGCGGGCGGGCATGGGCGATGGACGCCAATGGGTCGGCTACTTTATTTCTACAACGTGGATTGGAATCATGGTTGGGATGGTTGGGATGGCTGGGCCATATAAATAAGGCCCAGCAGCCGACCCAACCATCATGGGTCGGACGTATGGGTCGGAATCCGACCCATCCGACCCATCGCGTTTTCCATGCAGTTTCAATCATCCTCGTCCTCCGCGTCTTCGTTCTCGCCTTCGATTTTAGGGACAACAAGTCGGTAGCCGGGGTAAGCTCTTTGCGTCGTTCGTCCGCCGCCCTTGGTGACTTCACAGTCCGCGATCTCACGGCTCTCCATGAGTTGAGCAAGAGCAAGATCAATCTGGCTTTTCGAAAGTCCGGTGAGACTACGCAATACCGATTTCGTTTCGCCACCATGCCGACCGCGTAGCGCATCGACGATCTTATTGCGACGGTCGGCTTCGTCGTGCTGCTGCTTCTCCTCTTTCTGCTCGGCCTTCTGCTCCTTAGCGGCCTGTCGTTCTTCCGTCGCGCTGCGCACGGCAACGTCCCATCTGCGACCGGTGAAATCGTCGCGCACCACGCCCTCGTCCAGATCCAGGGCCCAACAACCGGAGAATCCAGCCGAACCTCCAACGTTCAACCAGAGCCGGTGCTCACCACTGCCGGGCTCGTATTTTTCGCGCCGCCCAACGAGCAGCCACTGACGCGCGAACTCTTGAACGCCGGCAAAGGCCAAATCGCCCAAGTCGGGCGGATCGTAGCTGGCGGAGGTGCCCATGCGCGTGTGATGGGCAAGGATCGGGGTCGCTCCGGCCTCCAGGCACGCTTGGCTCACGTCGGCAAGTAGTGGGCCAATCTGATAAAGATTGCTGGCTTGCAAGTCAGTTCGTCCCGCTAGGAGGCAAAGATACAACGGATCGAGGATGACAACTTCCAAGCCATTTTCTTCAATCAAATCGGCTAATGTATCCAACTCACGAAGAACGCTTAGTTGCGGCAAGCGAAAACCCCAGTAGATGTCAAGTTCCTCCGGATTTTCAATCATCATCGCCGCGCAAATCCGCAAAAAAGTTTCTTTGATCGTAGCCGCTCCAGCCTCGCCGCTGATGAGACCGACGCGGAGAACGCGCGGCACAGTGAAAACTCCGAGGAAAGCTCTCGCTGCGGCCATAGCCACGGCCAACGCGATCAAGATGCTAGTTTTCAATGTCTTTTTCGCGCCGCCCAAGATCGCAGGTTGACCTTTTACAGCGATTCGTTTGACCAGCCATTTTTGTTCAGTGTTCAGCCGCAGAAAGCTGGCCGTATCGATAAGATCCAAACCTTCGCCTAATGGACTTGGCTCAACAATTTGGGTGTGCGGCCACACGTCTGTGCGGAATCGTTTTCCGAGTCTGATGAATTCATTCGGCATCGCTGTTCTCCTGGTTCTGCTGCTACAACCAAGCACGAATATCTTTGGCTCCACTCGGTCGCAACGCCCAGCGGACCTTGCGTCCGAGCATGTCGCTGAGCTTTTTTGCCATCTGTTTGGCCCCGTTGAGACCAGGCCACGAGCCGTCACACTTCATGTCATATTCGGCGACGATGACAATGTGACGCTCAGGCGGCAGATCAGCGAACAGATCGGCGAGAAAATCGACTCCGCCATTTGCGGACGGCCGGCCGACACCGGCAAGGCCCATCGTGATGAGCGCCGCCGTGTCCGATACGCCTTCGACGATGAAGATGGGACCTTTGCGGGCCTTCCATCCCGGTGGGACGTAAATGCCTCGCTTGCCGCCGACGACGACCTTCTTTTTTCCACCGTCAGCAGGACGCTTGCTGATGCCGATGACTTCGCCCGTCCCACTAAACTCGGGAAATGTGAAGCACGCCTCCTGGCCGCACCAGCCAACGTGTAACTGCCGCAATGCCTTGGGCAAGACTCCCAGCGAATCGGCCAAGTGCCGCAACTTGACCTTTGGGAGGTCGGCCTTGAATTGCTCGGTCATGGCGGCCCAGTCTTTGTCGGCGCCCGGCGCGGTTCGCAAGGCGTTCGTATTTTCGTGAACCATCTTCGCCGATTGTGTTTTATTCTTGGCGCATCCGCGCTTCCGTCGAGAAGGTGGCTCTTTTCGTGAGACATTCCTCCCACGACTTGCTTGCCGGCTGGAAAAGAGGTCCGCTACCGTGATACCGATTGATTCGCAGATTTCTTCGACTTTGCAGCCAGTGTGACATTTCAGAAGAACTCGGCCATCGTCGCCTTCCGTGACTGAGAGACTGGGGTTGGAATCGGCATGAGCTGGGCAGCAGGCAGTCCATTGCCCCGGAGCCGACGGGGTGACGTTCTGAAGTCTGTCAAGAACGATCTCAATGGACGGACATGCGAGACCGGGACCGCTGTGCTTCGGAAGAAAGGTCTGTTGGCGGGGTTGAAGCCGGGGAAGCTTGCTGCCAAAATTGTTTTGTCGCGTTTGCGGACGGCCAAAAATTCCGACCGGGCGGACTCGTAGAACGGAAGGGCCTTGCACTCTTGGTTTGCGATCCGTATACTGAGTTAAGCGTTGATTCTTTTGCTTGGCCCGCCCCTGACCCGGCGGGCCTTTTTTTCTTGATCATGTCCCACCCCCGTCATTTTTGGCTGGGCGGTGGTCGCGACCGAGCGTCTCTTTCATTTCCGCCTCGGCCCGTTTGATGTCCCGCTCGCGTTGCCGTGGCGTGCGGACAGGCAATGGCTCGCCGTCGGCGGCGGCAGTGACGGCGGCGGAGAACCGTTCCACGGCCTCGCGGCTCGTATAGCGCCTGCCGCCAATGAGACAGGTCTCCAGCTTCACATTTCTGACCCCACGCAAACGCCAGCGGTGTAGCGAACAGATACTTGGGCGGCCGGGTAGGGTTTTGGCCGCGTCACTCAAACTCAAAAGAGTTTCGGAAGAAATGTCAATACTCATTTTCAATTTCTCATGCCCGTGTGAAAGTAATTGTTATTCTTTACCTACGATCATCATGGCCCCATCCCTCTTTGAAAACAATTCAGGATAGCACTCTGGGGATAGGATTCAGGATAGGATCCAGAATAGGAAAATTCCTATTTAAGAGACTGGAAGGCCGAACCAGCCAAGATGGCCTTCAGGAGGATGGCACGACAAAAGAATCTTGCCGCGCAACAAAGAATAGATGTCGTCTGGTGACGAAGTTGCGGATGATGCCTGAGACGGGCATCGCCGGTTAAGTGACGCCGCAAGGGAGTCGCCTATTTATTGTGCTTTCGGCGCGTCGTTCGCGGATAGCCGCCATCCCTTATTGCGAATGCTCTCGATGCTGATACCCAATGTTTTCAACTTGTCTTCCAATTCATCAATTGCGGCTGTAATGGTCGGTCGATTCACCTTCTTTGCGCGTCCCCACTCAGGCCAGACTTTCGCGACTTCCGATTCCGGCAGGTTGCGATCTTGGTTGGCTTCTAGCGCCAAAAGAAGCCCCCAAAGAAGTCGCGGCGGACGAACGGGGTCGCATCCGCGCCGTGTTACCTGGTGATGGTCGTCATCAAATTGCAGCCCGAGGTACCCCTCGCGCCAATTGACAGCCGCCGGCTCATTGGCCTCTTTCTGTTGACCGCTGGCAATTACTCTGCCCTGTCGGCCGGCTTTTGGTGCAAGACGCATCTCTCGAAGAGCAAGTTGGATTCTGCTGTTGAGTTCAATCATCTGCCTGCTCAGAAGCATTTGTTTGTCAACCGAATCCAGTCTGCGATCTAGGTCACAGTCCGGCGTTTCCACAACCTCGCCGAGAATCTTTGCTTGAGGACTCCAAGGTCGATTCATCGTTCGGACTAGCCGCTTTATTTCTCGTACAGTTCCGTAGCCCTGCTCGGAGAGTTCAGCAGCGCAATCGAGAACCGGCTGAAGCGACGGAGCACCACGTCGATCACCATAGTAATTTTGGATGAATAACTCTATCTGGTAATTGGCAATAGCCTCCCCTAGCTGGAACCATGGCTGCCATGGGCTCTTCTCGGGCAAAGCGCTCTTTGAGAGCGATACCAAAGCTTTCCATTTTGCGTGACCCGTTGATTTTTCGGCTTTGAACCAGTACTCAAAATCATGTTCCCGGCCTTTGGGCACAAAGGGCCCTCGCAGGGTAATCGCGGTGATCTCTTTACACACGTCGGTTAGCTTGCGGCTGAGGTTCTCGGGGGTCTCGTCAGACAACGCGGCGGCTGCCTCTCGCAGTTCTTCAAGAGCCCCTGGGACACTGTCCTCAGTGTTCAGTTGGCCTCGCCAAAGCCAAAACAGGAGCTGCCACAACCGCACTGTGAGACTGTTGTATCCCAAAAGGTACGCCGCCAAGGGCTTGGACTTTGCAAGGGAGGCATCTGACACAGCGTTCTTTTGTATTGGAGGAGTACCTGCCACGTCCGCCTTGGCGACTTTGGGTCGTGGATCAACATCAGTCATGTTGCACCTTGCTTGCAAGGGCCGCCCGCCGCCAGCGCTCGGCAAGGTGCTACCGGACGCTGACGGAGAGCTACGTCAGTCGGCCGACCGACTAGCCCAATAATTCTTTGATTATAACATCTGAGGCATTTTCTATCACCCGATCTTCTGCATAATCTCCGCGGCCAGGGCTTGGTCGCGCTCGGCGTAGAGTTGGGTCACGTCGGCCTTGGCGTGACCTAGAACTACCTGGGCGGCCTCTAATCCGAACCGACGACGAATCTCCGTCCCCGCGCTGTGCCGCAACTGGTTGGCGTGCCAATATGGTAGGAGGCCCGGGTCCTTGATACCGTTGTCCGCTGCTGTTTTCTTGATTGCTTTGTTCGCCTTGTCGATGCCTCTACGGATCGCTCGATTGTAGGAATCTTTAGTGTATTGCGTATTCGGCAATCGCTTGGGCTGAGGCGTACGATTGGTGCCGGGCCGGTTACCGTAGCGGAGCGGTGTCTTGCGGGCCGAGTGACGGGCAGCCCGCATCTTCTGCATGGACTCGGCGGGGCTGAAGCAGTACGCGGTAGTATCCCTGAGCAAGTAGGGCCGAATAATCGCCTGGCCCCTGGGGCCAATAAAAATGGCACGCTCGCGGCCATAGTGTTCGGTCTTGTGAGACCCGGGGGCGTAGGTCCAAACGTCGCCGTTGCGGTCTACGTCCATCGGGCGAAGTTGGCAGAGCTCGCCTGGTCGGCAGCCGGTAAGCCGCTGGAACCGAACCATATCGGCCACGATCGGGGGCAGGAAGGGCAACGTGGCCTCGACGAGGGCCTCTTCGACGGGCCGGATCGGCGTAGGTTCTGGTGCCTTGGTTCGGCCCTTCTTCAGCCCTTCGACGGTTCGAAGCGAGTGGTAAACGGAAGCGGGCATCAACTCTTCGGCGGCCCCCCATTTGAACACCCTGGGAATTATGGCCGTAACTTTGTTGATGTAGGGCCTAGAGTGTCCGGCGTCGATGAGGGTTTGCCGCAGAGCCTTAAATCTCAAGGGGCCGAACTTGACTGCTGGCGTGCGGCCGTACAACGCGCAAAGCCTGGTGATTATCAGCTTGATATGGCAGAGCCAGCCTGAGGGGCGACCATTCTTGGTGTAGTAGCCGTTGGCAAAGCGAATGTATGCCGCCCCCAGCTCGACGATCGTCAGCTCGTCTTGTGTGGCAGGCGGCGAAAATGCCACCTTTGACGGCGAGGCACCCAGTTCAGCAATAGCCCGACCATAGGCTTCTCTGCTGGCGGGCGTGCCATGCTTGCCCAAATAGGTCATCCGGCCGCGAATCCGGATGTAAGCTTGGCCAGTTGGGGCGTGCAGACAGTACTTGGGGATTCGAACTGCGTTCATTCCGGTGCTTCCTGAAAAAAACTGAAGTGCGTAGTACTACGCACTTCGTTTTGGTTTCAGGCTGCACTGCGGAACATCCGCAGGTAATCGTAAGTGCTGATTTCAGCCAAGGTTACGTAAAATGGCGGGGACAGGATTTGAACCTGTGACCTCGAGGTTATGAGCCTCGCGAGCTACCGGACTGCTCCACCCCGCGTCATTGGGGAACCCGACGCTATCGGGCCACACCTATCATTCTCGTCGATCGTCGGAAAACTACTTCTTTGCCACGACTCACTCCATTCTAGCATGACAGTAGTGGGTGTCGAGGGGGGGCGAAAGGTTTTGGAATCTTTGGCATCGGATCAACAGTTTGGCAACACTTAGGCCAATTCGCTCGAACGTCGGGTTGTTATATCGTGGCAAGTTACAGCAAGCAGGCCTCGGTCTCAAACACGTTTGGGCGTGATGGCCACAAATCTCTAGACGGTCGATGGCAGAATGAGATTTGGTGCAAGTCGTTCCATCCGGAAAATCTTGCCTATTTTTCGGAAATTAACGCAAACTAAAACGCCGACTTTGCCGATTATTCCGATGGCGTTGTCCGGGATGATTTTATGGGCGCTTGCGCAATATCCGTATTCTGCCCAAAATGACGCCTAGCGGGAATGGAATCATCATGAAGACCAAAGCACTCCTCGCGTCCGGATCAACATGCCTACGCAAACGCGAGCACGGCGTCCAACGTCGCTGGACCACCCGGCGATTTGCGGCGATTGCCGTGTTGGCCGCCACGCTGTTGGCCATCGCAGGCTGCAAGGCGGTCGATTTCTACGAAAATCTCTGCCAGCAGCAGGTGCCGCCCGACTGGAGGCCGGCCAGGGAAATCGAAAAGGTTTCGCTGCCGGCGTATCGCGTGGAGCCGCCCGATATTTTGATGATCGAGATGCTCAAAATGGTGCCGCGACCGCCCTATCGCATTGAAATCTACGACGTGTTGCAAATCCGGGCCATCGGCGCGTTGATCGACCAGCCACTCGACGGCTTCTTCTTGGTCGAGGGCGAGG
>CAZWNM010000013.1:0-12055 GCA_964635765.1 uncultured Planctomycetaceae bacterium
CGTGCCGGCCGACTCGCACCACTCGAACATCGCCGCCTCCGTGGTCGTCAACGTCGCCCCGGCCGAATCCATGCGGGCCAGGGCCGTGCGGCAATCCAACTCGAACCGCGAGCCGACGGCATCGACCGCCACGTAGACCCGCCAACCGTCGGCCAGAAGATCGAACGCCGTTTGCGCGACGCACACGTGGGCTTCGACGCCGGCCATCAAAATCTTGAAAATGCCGCGCGCGCGAAGCTCCTCGAAAATCGCCGGGCAGCAGCGGCAACTGAACGTGAGCTTCGACGGCAGAGGCCCAAGGCGTTCGGCAAGCTCGGGAAGGGTTTTGCCGAGTCCTTGCGGATATTGTTCCGTGCCGACCGTCTGCAGCCCGACCGCCTTCGCCGCATCGAGCAGGCGCCGCGCGTTCCATGCCACGCGCGGCCCATCGGCCACGGCCGGGATGAGTTTTTCCTGCATGTCGAGGACCAAAAGCGCGGTGTCGCCGCGCGACATCATTTCAGGACTTCGCGGGAGCATCTTCGATGGTTCCATTCCGTCGAGTATAACGAAAAACGGGACGGAACGCAATCGTGCCACGCATTGCCAGCCGCTAGATTCAATCGCCGGCGGCGGAGACAGCGTGGCCGTAGAACGGGCGAACCGAGCCGTTATCGCGCCAACGGCCAATCACTTCGCTCGGCAGTGCATGCCCATAAAATGGACCCACCTCGTTGTTGGCTTCCACGGGACGCCGGTCTGCGTCTGAGAGAGCATGGCCGTAAAACGGGCGAACATCCGACTCGGTAGCAACTCGATTCCCGTCGGTCGATCCATTCCGATTGGTCGCAACAACGCCGGAACAATTGCGTGAAGTGAAATTCTTGGGATCATAAGTATTCCATCGGTTATCGCGCCAATAGACCCACCGACCCGCCGGCAACCAATACCACCACTCGCCGTTGCGAAACGTATATCGCCATTGCTCTTGGCCTTGGCACTGCTTCTGGTCCGTCGTTTGTTTCGGGTCGGCAGTTTGTTTCTGATCTGTGGTTTGTTTCGGGTTAGTGGTTTGCTTTTGATCCGCGGCCTGAACCACCGAGAGGCCAATTCCCAAAAAGGCAAGAAAGCTCACCGCAACGACGAACCGCGTCATGGAACGCATGATCTTACTCTCCTTCCTCCCGCCATAGGTGGCATAGCTACCCACCTACAAACAACTCGGAACCTTATTTCCGCACCAGGACGGTTTTGCTCTGGCACGAGTATTCTACCTTACGCACAAACCCCACCATGCGGCAGGTTGGATTTTTCCACCCCGGCCTTAAGAATGATATGCATGACATCCGCCAGAGTCCAGTGCGACGGAGCGAGGTCCAAGGTTGTCACGTTGTCGGTTGATTTTCTCTGCACAAAAAGGGGGGGGCCACGATATGGTCAAAAATCCATTGCAAACCGCATCTCGAAAATGTCCAGGTTTCCTCCGGTCACGCGGCTGCCAGCCGCGACGTTATACGTATCGATGGAATGCACATAGTTGAACATCACCCGGGTAAACGGGTTCAGATACCAATTCAGGCCGACGGTATGATCGGTTGCCAAGCCGGCCCCTTTCGTTGTCAGGCCGTCGAGCATGTCGATGTAGGAGAAACGATAAGCCACTTCCCATGCGCCGCGGCCGGTAGACACGCCGCCATCGCAGTCCCGCACGCGGAAGAAGTCCTCGTTAGGCTTTACACGATCGAAGACGCCCATTTTCCGGTTGTAAGGCCGGCTCTCGCCGGTGAGGAAGTAGCTGACAAAGGCGTACCCGCCGTAGAAGTTGTTGGAGGGGCCGGTTTGGTTGTCGACGTCTGCGGCGAAGAATTCCGATTGTAGCGAGAGCGGCCCGTAGACGAGGGCCGCTTCGGTTCCCAATTCCTGGATGTCGTTCAAGCCGGTCAGCGTCATGTTGACAACGGACGGCGCGAAAGCAGACTCAGGGCGAGCGGCCAATTGCATGGTGTGGTCTGCGGCGCTGCGGTAGTCGTAAGCGATTCCAACATGGAGCAGTCCACGGCCGCCGCTGGCTTCATCATACCAGGGCAAACACGTCAATCGCATCGGCATCTCGAGCCCCCAGTGGTCATAAATGAACGTCGGCGGCTGGTCATATCCGGTCTGGTTCGTGAACGCGCCGATGGCCCAGGTGGCCCGCTGGTTTTCGGTCCAGTTGAACGCCATGATGCCGTCATTGCGACCGGGAACAAACGCTCCCTCGTCGTCGAGCGACCGCTCCATGAACGTGGTGTAGTTGTCGCTCGTCAGGTCTTCCAGTCCAAAGCATTCCTTGAAGTGACCGACGCGGACATTGCCTATCACAGGCAGGTCTTTTACCTGGATGTACACGTCCTTGAAGGCCGTGGATTGGTCTTTCGAGTCGATGACGGAGTTGATGCCGCGATTGGCGAAATCCATCTCGATGATATAGTCGATCTGCTCATATTCGCCCAAGAGCGCGAGTCGTGCGCGGCGAAAGCCCACGGTATTTTGGGCGTTGCCGAACTGCGCGTCGCTGGCGGCGTTTTGGCTGAAGTTCGCAACGTCGAACTGAATTCGCCCGCTGGCGGTAATCAAAGGCTTGGCCGGCGCTGATGACTTGGCGGCCTCGGGCGCTTTGGCGTAGCTTGCCAACTGCCTCTCTAAGTCGGAAACACGTTTTTCCAAGTCGGCGTTCGAGTCTTCTTGAGGCGGCGGCAGCGCGCTAAAGTCGGGGGGACTGTTTTCGCCGGCTGGCGGTTGGCTCGCCGTTTGGACCGCGGGCGCTTGGTCAGCGGCAACATAGTCCGATGTGAATCTTTGGCCATCCTGTGCCCACAGATTGGTCGCGGCGGCGACAAACGCCATGGCGAGCACGCAGGCACTGCAAGTGGACGTACGCTTACCCATCGCCTTCATTCTCCTTGAAAGGTTCCCTGGACGCCCGATGACTTATCGAATGGACAGACAGTTCGGCGACATGGCTGCGCGACCCGCAGAAATGGCATCTCCGTTTGTTCCCGTTCATTTGATCGAATCGGCATATGCGAAAACTTCCTCAAAAAGGTGAAAACCAGCAACCCAGCACCCATTCTGGCCGCGCCTTCGATAAATCCGGCATAATCGGATCAATTTCCGGCTTCGTTAAAGAAAAAGGGCCCCCGTTTCTCTCGGCGTTCGCCTGGCGTCCGCTTTTCGCTCGTTGACGACGCCAGGTGACTTTGCCCGACGTAACGGTTACACGACGGCCGGACTTTCCCGTCTTTTCCGCGCTTTCCAAATGTCGATCTGAGCCGAGGGCGAAAACGTATCATGGGTGCGAATAACATCGAAAAAAGGGGCAACACTTAACAATGCTTAAAGGAAGAAATGGTCAATCCAACGACTGTTCCGCATCTTGCCATGGCCAACAAATCCATTTTTGCCGCCGCGACGCTCATCGCGTTGTCGGTGATTCTCGAACCGCGTCCGACGCTTGCCGAATCGCCGTCGCGCGTTTCTGACGCGACTGCGCAACCGCCGGACGTTCGATACTCCGTCGCCGTCACCGACCTCGCATGGACCGACGCCGGACGCGACCGAGCCATTCCCGTCCGAATCTACGTTCCAGCCGCAAGCGACTCCGCCGTCGTCGGCAACCAGGAACGTTTTCCGGTGATCGTGTTTTCGACCGGCCTCGGCCGTTCGCGGACCGATTGCGCGTACCTCGGCTATCACTGGGCCGGCTGCGGATACGTCGCCGTGTTCGTGCAGCATCCCGGCAGCGACAAGGACGCCCGCGGACTACGGCCCCGCAAGGATTTGCAACGCGCGTTCTATTCGCCCGACAACACGCGGAATCGCCCGTTGGACATCATGTTCGTCCTCGATCGGCTCGAACAGCTTTCGCGCGACGCGACCTCGCTCGGAAAACATTTGGATATGGCGCGCGTCGGGGCGTCGGGCCACGATTTCGGCTCGCAAACCGTGCTGGCCCTCGCCGGGCAGGTTTTGCCGGGCGAAATCGCGTTCGACGAACATCGCGTCAAGGCCGTCGTGGCCATGAGCTCGCCGGTTCCGCTCGGACAAGTGCCGCTCGACGAGGCTTACGGCAACGTTTCGCTGCCGATATTCCACATTACCGGCACGGCCGACAAGAGCATCGTCGCCACGACGCAGCCGTCGCAACGCCGCCTGCCGTTCGACTATGCGTCGGCCGCCGATCAGTATCTGATGACCCTGCAAGGCGGCGATCACTTGTCCTACTCCGGCCACAGTCGCCCGTCGAACAGCGGCAACGACGCGATGTTTCAGCGTCTTATCGCCGAAAGTTCCACGGCTTTTTGGGACGCCTACCTGAAGCAAGACGGCGCGGCCAAGGCATGGCTTGCCAACGGCGGCCTGAAAAACTATCTCGGCGCGACCGCCCAACTCGAAAAGAAGTTGACACGCTGACCCGACGGTGGTAGTCTGCTGGCCACGGAGGCGACGCATGGCCAGAATCGTATCGTTCGTGGCGTTGGTGGTCATTTTACTGCTGATCGGCGGCCTGTTCATCCGGGTGATGGCCGGCTTTCTGCTGCCGCTGTTTCTGTCGCTGCTTTTGGTCGTCATGTTTGGCCCGGTGCATCGTTGGTTCGTCGGCAAATGCGGCCGGCACGATCGCATCGCCGCCCTGTTGACCACCGGCACGATCATGCTGCTCGTTCTGATTCCGCTGTCGCTGCTGTTGTTCGAGGCCGGCTGCGAAGCCCACGGCATTTATTCCAAGGCGGTGCATAGCAAAACAATCGACGAAAAATCGGCAACGCCCGACCTCGCGGCGTTCGTCGGCCGTGCCGCGCAGGAATTGGAGTCGCTCGGCAAGCGCGTCGGCATGACGGTGGACCGCGACGATTTGGCGACGAATCTGGAAAAGGCCGCGAAGCAATTTTTGGCCCCGCTGGCGTTGCGGACCACGCAGTTTCTTTGGCAGATGTTGGTCGGCGCGGCGATCATGCTTCTCGGCACGTACTATTTCTTCGCCGACGGCTCCGCCATGCTGCAATCGCTCTTGCGGCTCTCGCCGGTCGAAAACAGCCGCACGCGGGAGTTGATCGATCAATTCGACAGCGTCACCCGAGCGGTGGTTGTTGCCACGCTCCTGTCGGCGTTTGTGCAAGGCTTGCTGGCCGGCGTTGGCTTTTACGCGGCGGGCGTTGGCTCGGCATTTTTGCTCACGGCGTTGGCCATATTGTTCGCGCTCGTGCCGTTCGTCGGCACGGCGATCATCTGGGCGCCGGTCTGCTTGTGGCTGTTCGGCGTGGAAGGCCGTACGACGGCCGCCGTGGTTTTGGCGATCTATTGCATCGCCGTAGGTTCGATCGTCGATAATCTGGTCAAGCCAATGATCTTGCAAGGCCGGTCGAATTTGCATCCGCTGTTGGCGTTGTTGAGCGTCTTGGGCGGCGTCGATGCGCTCGGTCCGATCGGCATTTTTTTCGGCCCGATGGTGGTGGCGTTTCTGCAAGCGCTTATCAACATGGTGAGTTCCGAGTTGAAGAGCATGACGGCAAAGTCCGCATTGCCCTCGGGAGAGAGTTAGGGCGAGCACAAGCCTCTGTTCCTGCCGGGCCATCGTCAATCGTCCCCACGGAACGAAAAACCCATTCCAACTTGTGTTCGCCGACTAAACGATCCGATGATGCATCCGCACTCATTCATTTGCTAGAAAAATGATCCTAACCGACATCGCCCAACTAAAACCGTCCGACGAGCGGGCCGTTATCATCAATGTCGGCACGAAACTGGTCGCCACGCTTAGCCTGCTAAGCACGCTGCGCCATGCGGAAATGCCAACGCTCGTGATCGACTGCGAATCGAACGACGGCAGTTGGGATCATTTTTGCCGGCTGATGAAATCATACGAGTTCGATCTGCTGGCGGCGCCGCTGAAGCCGCACGGCGCAACGTTGGATTGGCTGTTCCAAAACATTCCGGCCCAAAAAACGCTGCTGGTCGATTCGGACGTCGAAATCTTCGACCCGGATTTGTTGCGATTCATGCGCCGATTCATCGACAACCCGCTGGTCTTCGGCGGCGGTTTTTTGCACGGTCCTTGCTGGATGGCGACGCATCCGGGCGTCGGCTACTATCAGGAACGACCTTGGATGCCGATCGCGATGCTGAAGACGTCGTGCGTTCGCCGAGCGTTGGCTGCCGGCCGTTCGTTCCTTCCCAAGACGATTCCGAACGATTGCGCCGCGTCGAAGTTCATTTCCCGCGTGCTCGGCCGGCGATTTCGATTCTCGCGGACGCGCAATTGGCGGCTGTCGTGGTTCGACCGATTCAAGGGCAATTATTACGGCCAGAAGCCTTGCTATGTTTTTTGCGACACCGGCGCCGTCGTGTATCAATATCTCAAGCACGACTGCGGCCTTTATTTCGCGGGCGTTCCGGCCGAAGTACAGAACTGCGTCACCCATTTTCACGGCGTCACGCGGTTGAAGCTCGACCCGACGGACCCGATCGCCGCCGATCTCGCCGACATCGCCGCGACCGTGCGGAATCGTTTGGAGCAGGTTTACAATTTTCCGTGGCTCGGGGAGATGTAAACAAGCAGGTCTGGTATCTTCGTATCCAACCTATGGAAACTGCGATAGAACGGCGAAAACCGTCCAAAAATTGCCGACGGTTCGCCTGGCATGACCTAAAATTGTGACATGGAAGCCGTCGCCATTATTGCTGCAATCGTCGCAATCGTCTGGGGGACGGTCTATTCCGTGCGCGGTTCGCTGGTTTGCGGATGCCTGGCGACGTTGGTGGTCGCGTTTTGTTTCGGCCATCCGTTTTGGCGGTTTGAAATCGGGCCGCTTCCGATGACCCTCGATCGCGTGATGCTGGCCGGGCTCATCCTCGTATACATCATTCAGCGGCGTTTGGGGCGCGCCGATCCGAAACCGGCGGCATGGCCCGACATTGCGATGCTGCTGTTGGCCGCCGTGCTTGTTTTCAGCACCTTTAGCCACGACTGGCGGTTGGACGCGCCCGGCAAGGTGTCGCCCGTTTGGCGATTGGTCGCCGGCTTTCTGTCGCCGATGGCCCTCTATTGGATCGCTCGGCAAAGTCGGATCGAAGAAAAAACGCTCCAAATCGTATACGGCGTGCTGACGGCGTTCGGGGTCTATTTGGCCGTGACGGCCTTGGCCGAAGTGACGCAACAGTGGTGGATGGTGTTTCCTCCGTATATTTCCGACCCCACGCGGGGAATCCACTTCGGCCGCGCCAGGGGAGCGGTGCTGCAATCGCAAAGCCTGGGCTTGCATCTCGACGCGTGCTTGTTGTGCCTCTGGATGCAGCGACGGCATCTGGGACGCGTCGGGCTATTGGTTTCCACCCTGTTGATTCCGGTGTTTCTCGCGGCCATTTTCGTCACCTACACCCGATGCGTTTGGATCGGCGCCGCCTTGTGCGCCCTGACGGTTCTTGGGCTTCCGATGTCGAACCGCTGGCGCGCGGCGATCTTCGGCCCCGCACTGGCGGCAGCCTTGCTCCTTGCGATTTTTCAATGGGACAACCTAATCCACATGGAACGGCCTGAGGGCGGCGGCGCTGCCGGCGAGTCGGTCGATACGCGGTCGAGCTTCAGCTACGTTTCGTGGAAAATGTTCCTCGACCAACCGCTGTTGGGCGTCGGATATGGGCAATTTCAAGACGCCGCTCGATCGTATCTTTCCGACCGCGATACGTCGTTGTATCTCGAAAGCATTCGCGGCCAACCGAATCACAATATGTTTCTGGCCTTATTGACCGAAACCGGCCTGGTCGGGGGCGGACTGTTCATCGCCATTCTCGTCGGCTGGGCGATCGGGGCCTGGCGCCTGTGGCGCGACGCGGCATCGCCCGATTGGGTGCGCACGCAAGGCCTTTTGATGCTCGGCATGTTGGGAATCTATCTCGGCCCGGCCCTTTTCTTCGATCTTACCTTCTCGCCGCACGACAACTGCATCACCTTCTTCATGGCCGGTCTGACCGCCGGCTTGTGGAGACGCGGGAAGAAGGACGAAGGATTCGGGATTGGGCAGTAGGGACTGGAAAAACAGCCGCTCGGTGGCTTCGCAAGGAGCAACCGGTTTTCGTCCCTCAAAACACAAACACGGCGGCGGCGATTACCGTCGTCCAAAGTCCGTCCTTATCGCCTTCGGCCGTCTGCACGCACGCCCGCGTGTTGACGATCTTGCCGGTCATGTTGTAAATCTCTTTTCGCTTGTCGTAAGCCGTCTCGGGATCGAACTCGATGCCCAACGTCGTGGCCAGCATCGTGGCGGCCATGTCTTCCACAAGGTCGCGCATCTTCGGCTCGGTAATGCCGTAATCGTGATGCTCGGAAATGTATCCATACTGTTCGCCCTTGGCTGGCACGGCCAACCCGACGCCGGCGCCGACCATGCGCGACGGTTCGTTCGTCGAGGTTTCGGCCAGCACGACATGCACGATTTGGCCGGGCTGCAATTTCGTCAGGCCGCGGCTCTTGGAAACCACTTTGCAGTGCGGCGGATAGATGCTCGACACCCGAACGAGATTAAAAACCTCGATGCCGGCGTCACGCAATGCCAACTCGAAACTTTGCAGTCGCGTGCGGTGCTTGCCCACGCCATCGGTGAAAAACACTTCCTTGGGCACGAACGGTTCGCTCACGTCGAGTTCCTCCTACGGATGGCGGCAGGCTGGTGGGGGCAGTCTTTTTGAATTCCGCATAACCTACCCGATTTTCGCCGACTCCGCAAGTTGCCCAGCACTAAGCCGGAAACAAAGATATGTTATCCATTCTTTGCATGTAACGCATATTAACATTCACTTCGCGCAATCCTCGCTTGTACGACAAAACATGCGAAATCGGTACAGTTTGCCAACTCGATGACCGATTCCGTATGTGGAATTCCCAAAAAATGGCTCGAACCATGCCGGTTCGCGTTGAGAGGCGGAAAGTGCGGAAACGTCATGTGGTGTAAACAGTGCCGTCAAGACGTGCCGGCGAGGCCGTCGGGCGATCAGCAGACGCCGCGCTGCCCCCGCTGTGGCGTGGAAACCCACGCGACTTCACAGGGTGAGGCCGGCGGTTCCGCGCCAGTCGACCAAACTGCCGCCTCCAGTTCTTCAGCCGCCTCCGCCATCTCTGACGGTGATTCGCCGATTTATGACAGTTGGGAAATCGACGAGCAATTGCGGCATATTCAACGGACATTGCAAAACGACAGTGGGAAAGTTGCACCGGACGCCGGTCGGCAATGCGAAATGCGGTTCGATTCGCCACAAGCCGCGTTGCCCAGCAACCATGTTTCCATGTCCGGGCGACTGGCTCTGCCGCGAAAAGCGGCGGTACGACAACGGAATTCCGGCTCGGGCGTTCTCGTATGGCTCGCCTTGGCGATCGGCACCACGGGCTTTGTGTGCGGCAGCGTTTTATTGGCGTGGTCGTTCGTTGCCGGACGCAATGAATTGTGGACCTTCGGATTGCCGGCGATGTTGATCGGCCAAATCGCCTTATTGGTCGGTTTGGCGTTGCAGCTCGACCGGCTTCGTCGCGACAATCGTGCGGCTTCCAGCAAGCTCAACGACATGGACCTGAAGTTGTGCGAGTTGACGACGACCGCCGCGAGCAACCAACGCGATGATCCTGAATCCGCCGCTAATTCGGCCCAACATCGACGCCATGATCGACGGCCAACTCCAACTTCAACGCCTGGATACCGGAATCTGGCAGGTCCAGCCCACAAGCCGCCCCGCTGCCAGGACACTGCGGGTCATGGGCACGATGGCGAATGGGTTGGATAACTTGGCGGCAAGTTACACATCTGCGGATCGAAACGTGCGGATCGAAACGGGGACGCAGCTAGTTTTCGTGCTCTATCTTGCCAATACTAGCTGCGTCCCCGTTTCGACTCCTGGACGTAGAACGGATGCTCGGCCGTCGTGCGGATCAACTTGCCGCCGACGTGCAACTCAAACAGCGGACTGCTCCGCTCGAACACCTCTTCCACCCGACGCGCGGCGACCGGCGCGGAAGGATCATCCTCGGGTGCCGACAGCACCAAATCGCCGACCTTGATGTCTTCAATTGCTTTGGCGCCATTGGGTGTCAGCAACGGCGTCCCAGCGGCGAAGCACGGCTGCGCCATTTTGCTGATGTTGCCCAAGGCCCTCGCGTTCGATCGCCTCGCGCACGTCCGGATCGAGGAGCGACTTCAAGATGCCGGCCACGCGGCGAACGCTGGGACGTTGCCCCTCCAACAGACTGACCTGCTCAAGGTCCATGCGGTCAATCGCCGCATCGACGCGGCGTTTGATTTCTTCGAGGCCGATCTGATCGCTTGCGTTCGCCATAGTCGCGTTTGTCTTTCGACGAAACCAACAGTCGGCGCGCACGCCGAGCGCGGGAGTGATCGACGTGCGACGCCAAAACTGCCGATGGAAAAAAGGGCGCAGGAAGGCCGGTTTTAGCCAGCTTTCAAAGGCCCGGGTTGGCTTTCACCAACCCGCGACCGCCTAGCCCGCAGAGCGCGGGTTTCAGAACTGAGTTGCGAGGAAGTGAAAGCTTTACAAACGAGGACGGGCAAGTATGCGCGCGGCGAAAAATAAGTCAACAGGAGGGCGCGGAGATTTTTTCCGTCGGCGCGGAAAAAGAGCCGGGAGGGAGAGTTATCGGGTGTTAATCGCTTTCGGTCGCCATCCAAGAAGGCGACTCCAATTTTTTGACCCCGGCACGTCTCGCGGCGCGTCGATTCTTCCCACCGGCCCAGAGCGAAACCGGATAGTTTCCAAAGAAACTGCCGGTCTTGTCTGTCAAAATACAAGGCCATACCGCGTCGAACCTTACGACGCGAAACCGCCCATCTTATGGGTGACAGCGGACTCTCAATCCGCTATCACCATTCCATCAGAGGCGCCGGTGGGAGTTGGACCCACGATGGAGGATTTGCAACCTCCGGGTCTAGGCCCCAAAGACGCTTTACCTATGGCGTTTTCTGGCCTTCTGACAGTCCGCTTGCTCCTCTCCTTGCTCTTCCCGTGCGGCGGCACTACCTGGGACGGGACGGAACAGCAGCCCTAGGAAAGCGTCCCATCCCGTCCCGTTTCGGCTTTTCTGGAAATTTCGTGGCGCGTAGGGGGTCGCGCCCGTATTTTATATGGCTAGGGCCACCGTCTCGAAATCAGGGAGTGCGAAAATGGAAGACCGGTATCTAAGCAGGTCGGAGCTAGCCAAGTTTCTCGGAATCTCGCCACGGTCGGTTGACCGGCGAGCCGCCGATGGGTCTCTGCCCCCGCCAGTCCTTATCGGACCACCAAAGCGTAAGAAGGTTCGCCGATGGCGACAGTCTGTAGTCGTTGCCCGGTTGGAAAAGCGAGCCGGGTGTTGAAATCATAACCAGAGCGTGGAATTGTGTTCACTATAGCGCGCTGCTCCAATTTAGGTAGCGGGAAACGAGGTTAATAATGACCCGCAACTACAAAACCCACTACCACACAGGAGCTAGAATCATGGTTGAAGCTACAAGATGCTACCGCGTTTATCGAATCGACGAATCAGTCCGCAAAGCCGTTGCCGCTAAGCGGAAGTCGGCGAACGTTCCGACAAAAGCCGTGCTCGATGCAGCGGTTACTGATGCTCTGCCTAAGATCGTGAAAGCGTTGAATGCGGTGGGGCTGTCGATGGCGAAAGGCAAGACACGGCCAGTGCGATGGCCTGTTGACGAGGAGTTGCTTGGAGCGTTGAAAGTCGCATCTGCCCAAACCGGCATTCCGGCTTGTCGCTTGCTTGTCGCAACGCTCCTGCTCTGCAAGAAAGGAGGCGCAAAATGAAGTCACTCAACAAACAAGCAACGACTATTTTCAACAGGTTGACCAACGGATTAGCCAAGGTCGGCGACCATCATAAATGGGACAACGCCAAGGGCACCTTCATGGCGGCTTGCGTTGAAATCATCGACGAGACGAAAGCGGGGAAGCTCGTGAGCATCGCCCACTACTATGAGCAAAACGGCGACTTATTGACCTTTGCGTGGTCAATGAACCTTATTACAGGGGTAGTTTGGCGCGGGCG
>CAZWNM010000014.1:0-5215 GCA_964635765.1 uncultured Planctomycetaceae bacterium
GGTCGGCGGCGGCGGCCAAAACCCTGGATTCGTCCCGATAGCGGATCGAGGCGAGGTCGGTGATGCCGGGCCTCGCGCGAAGGATTTCTTCGTAATCTCGGAGAAACATTTCGACGTATTTTCGCACCTCAGGCCTGGGGCCGACGAGGCTCATGTCGCCCTTGAGCACGTTGAACAATTGCGGCAGTTCGTCGAGCTTGGTGTTTCGCAGCAGGCGGCCGATTCGCGTGATGCGGGGGTCGTCGCCGACGGTGATCGGTCCACCCAATTTCGGGGCGTCTTGGACCATCGAGCGGAACTTGAGGATGAAAAAAGGCAGGCCGCCGCGGCCCATGCGCTCTTGGCGGAAGAACACGGGGCCGGGCGAGGTAAGCTTCACAGCGGCCGCTATTGCCGCCAAAAACGGAAGTAACAGCGTAATTCCCACGGCCGAAACGACGATATCGAAAAAACGTTTGATCACTTCGATCTCTGGATGATTCCAAGATAATGAGTTTGCAGGAAAGGCAGCATGTCAAGCAATCGGTACAACGCGCTCGACCATCGGGCGACCACGCGGCCGATCGGCGGCGCCAAACAAACTCGCCGTAGCTTTACGTCGCAATCGGGAAACAAACTTTTGATTTCGTGTTTTTTAACGCCGCGTACATCGGGATTCCAAGGATTATTCACGAAAAAATCGGACCATAAAATGATGCCTCGCGGCTTCAGCACTCGCAACATTTCCTTGGCCGTTTGCCGCCTTATCTCGAAATCGAGGATCGAACTGAACACCGTGGACTGCAGCACCATGTCCATGCAAGAATCGGGCAGCGACAGACAAGCGGCGTTTCCTTGGAAAAGTTGAACCGCGGGAGGGCAAAGTTGTTTGGCCGCGGCGATGCAGTCGGGGCGAATGTCGATTCCCGTCAGATTTTCCGGACGCACGCCCCACTGGATAAAATCGCGAAGCCAAGTTCCGCCGCCGCAGCCAATTTCCAAAATCTTCATTTCGCAAAGAGGCGGGCGATCTTTATGGCGGCGCAGCATGTCTAAAACGTTCCAAGTTCGATCCAGCGATGCAAGGCAATGGCGGGGATTCTCCCAGGAATAGTGATTATTGCGAGGCCGTCTGGAATAAACGACCTGTATCCTCTCCTCTTCGCTCGTTTGAATTTCGCTCGGTTGAATGTTATCCATAGATTATCGGTTCGGCGTGAAATTCGTCGGCCACCGGTGGGTGTTGCGCCGCAGAATCCAAAAATCAAAGAAGCCTTTGAGATAACCGATTCCGTATCCGAAATGAAGCGTCAAAAAAACGGGCAACGAAATCAGGGCCGTGCGCCAGCCGTGGCTCTTGGCCGCTTGCCAGACGCCCAACACCAACATGCCGACATACGCGCCCGACAGCAAACACAGCACCGCCATGGCGGGCAAACTCCAGTGCGCCAGAACAGCCATCAGCAATAACATGACGACCAACAGCGGAGGGGCCAACTGCCGCGCCGTCGTCAAATGTCCCAGTTTTTTCGTCGCCAGCGGCTTGAAGTAGCCGTATTGATAGAACATCCGCCAGAGTTTCCAAAGCGAATCGCGGGCGTAGTATCGGGAAACGACGTCGGGCACCAGCAAAATACGGCCGCCGGCGTAAATGAGCCTGGCATTCAACTCGTCGTCTTGATCGCGGATCAGGTCTTCGTCGAAACCGCCAATCCGCTCGAACACGTCGCGGCGATAACAGCCGAACGGCACCGTATCGACCCAACACGGCCTCGCCACGCCAATGCGGAAATACGAGTCGCCGACGCCGACTGGATGCGACATTCCGAAAGCGATCGCCTTCGCCAACGCGCCGTCATTGGCGGGGCACGTGATGCAAACGCCGCCGACGTTGTCTGCACCGCTTTTGTTCAGCCACTGCACGAGCGAGGAAATGTAATCGGGCGGATATTCAACGTGCGCGTCCATGCGTATGATAACGTCGCCTTGCGACGCGGCGATGCCGATATTAAGGGCCGCCGACGCGATTCGTTTTGGATTGTCGAGCATGCGCGCGTAGGAATGCCGGCCGACGAAGTCCTCGATGACCGCCCGCGTTCCGTCGTCGCTCATGCCGTCGATGACCAACACCTCCAGCCGGTCTTTGGGAAAATCGTTTTTATCGACCGATTCGAGGCATTGCTTGATCCACGCCGCTTCACTGCAGCATGGAATCATCACGGATACCCGTGGCGATTTCGGCATCGCGGAAGCATCAATCAGGGGATGTTCAGTTGCGTCGGTCATCTTTGACGTCAGAAAGGCGCCGTCTTCGGATTTATTGGGTAATTGATTCACCTGGTAATTCGGACTTCCGTGGCGTCCGACGTTGCAATTCGTTTTCGTAATATCCAGAAATCGAGTCCGCCCTTAAGAAACCCGATTCCTTTACCGAAGTGAATCGCGATGAACGCCAAAGCGAGCGACAAGCCGACTGGGATTCCATGCCTAATCATGGTGACAACCGAAACGACGGCCAGAGGAATCACATAGGCCGCCGTAATGGCGGCAAACAACCAAGCCATGCAAGCATACCAAGGCGATAAAACGCCGCTGACCGCCAATGCAAGCACGAAAAGCGACGGTATCCAATGCCGGATATTGATTCGGCTGCCGATTTTTCGAACGACCAGGGCGTTGAAATATCCATACTGATAATACATGCGCCACAGTTTGCCCAGCGTCCCGCGAGCATGATAGTAAGAAACCACTTCGGGGATCAGTAAAATGGTTCCGCCGGCGTTTCGGAGCCGCTGATTGAATTCGTTGTCTTGATTCCGCACGAGTTCTTCGTCGAACAGCCCGATGCGGTCGAAAACGTCGCGGCGATAGCAGCCGAACGGAACCGTATCGACTTCGCACGGCTCCACGGCGCCGACGCGGTATTTCGCGTTGCCGACGCCGAACGGATGCGAGCAGCCCAGGGCGATCGCCTTCGCCATGGCGGTGTCGCCCGAGGGGAGCGTGACCCACAGTCCGCCGACGTTGTCGGCCCCGCTTTTCTCCAGCCAATGCGTCAACTTGGAAATATAGTCGGGCGGATATTCGTTGTGGGCGTCCATCCGCATGATGACGTTGCCGCGGGCCGCCGCGATGCCGATATTGAGCGCGGCCGGCGCCGTTTGCCGCGGGTTTTCCAACAATCGCACCCACGGATGCGCGGCCGCGAATTCCGCAACAATCGCGGACGTGCCGTCGTCGCTCATGCCGTCAAGCACGAGCGTTTCCAACTGATCTTTGGGAAAATCGTTGGCCGCCACCGACTCCAAACACTTCCGAATCCATCCCACCTCATTGCGGCATGGGATGATCACCGACACGATAATCGCGCTCATCACCCGATTTCTTTCTTCAAGACATGGCCGGGATTTTTGCGATGATCCCCAAATAATGTGTTCGCAGAAAAGGCAGTGCATAAAGCAAATGATACAACGCCCATGATCGCGGGGCAACCCAACGGCCGATGGGCGGCGCCAGCGTAATTCGCCGCAATTTTATTCGGCAATTCGGAAACAACTCCATGATTTCTCGTTTTTTGACGCCTCGCACATCGGGATTCCTTGGATTGTTGACCAAAAAATCGTACCACAGAACGATTCCATTCGGCGTCAACACGCGAAGCATCTCATTGGCCACGCGTTGTCTCATTTCAGGATTGAGAATCGAGGTAAACACCGTGGATTGAAGGACCATGTCGAAGCTGGCGTCGGGCCATGATAACGAGGCGGCGTTTTCTTCGCAAAGCCGTACCGCGCTTGGAACGCGTCGTCTTGCTTCCGCAATGCTGTTTGGACGAATATCGATGCCCGCAATGTTTTCCGGCTGCGCGCCCCATTGAATGAAATCCCGCAACATTCCGCCGCCGCCGCAGCCGACGTCCAAAATCCGCATTTCGGAGAGATCGGGAACCCCTTGACAGCAGTCCAGCATCTCCAAAATCCGCCAAAGACGGTCGAACATTTCAAAACGATGGTGGAGGTTGGATCGGGCGTAGCGTTCTTGCCCGTTTCGTTTGGCATAGACCTTGATGATCTTTCTCGCCTCGCGTTCCAATTCGTCATTATTCATGGTATTGCACTTCCAAAACACCGTCTCAAGCGATGCTTTGACATTGCAAGCAACGTCGCATCAAACATGGTCTCGGCCGTTGGATTGCCGCCATTGGATGCCGGCGGAGCTGCACATGTTGTGGTTGCACTCTTTCGAAAGACATTATTTGCCGTTCTTATTTTGATAATAATCTTGCGTCAGCCGAAACGTCGGCCGGTCCTCGAACAAATGGGTTTTAATCAGTTTCCACTTCCAAAGCCGGTATTTCAGGCTGGTTTTCAGCACGCCGAGGCCGTAAATCGTCGAACGGCGGAAACTGATCGAGCTGGCCTCGGGCATGTATTTCGTCGGGCAACTGATCTCGCCGATGTTGAAACCGAACGCAAGAACTTGCGCGAGCATCTGATTGTCGAAGACGAAATCGTCGGAATTGCTCAACAGCGGCAGCCGTTCGAGTACCTTGCGGGAAAAAGCTCGATAGCCGCTGTGATATTCCGAGAGCTTGGCCCCGCATAGCAGGTTTTGGAACAGCGTCAAGGCTCGATTCGACACGTATTTGTAGAAAGGCATTCCGCCGCTCAACGCGGTGTTGCCCAAAATGCGCGAGGCGAGCACGGCGTCGTAAATGCCGGAGGCCACCATCGCCGCCATCGCCGTGACCAAGCGAGGATCGTATTGATAATCGGGATGAACCATGACGACGATGTCGCTGCCCAAGGCAAGGGCCTCGCGG
The DNA here is from genome assembly GCA_964635765.1 of uncultured Planctomycetaceae bacterium. Taxonomy (GTDB): domain Bacteria; phylum Planctomycetota; class Planctomycetia; order Pirellulales; family Thermoguttaceae. The sequence continues at coordinate 4,802 of CAZWNM010000014.1, forward strand.
TAGCAGGTTTTTTGATTGGCCCCGTATCCGAGATTCTGATGGTGGCAAAATGTTTTGATTCCCAACTGCTGAGCCAACTCGACGGTGCTGTCGGTGCTGGCGTCATCGACCAGGATGACGTGATCGACGACGTCCATCGGGATGCTGTCGTAGGTTTGCTTCAAGGTTTTTTCCGCTTTATAGGCGGGCAAAACCACGGTGATTTTCTTGCCGTTTAACATGAAAGCTACGTTGTTGAAGTAAAACAGTGTTCACGAATAAGCATCAGTAGTTCCGTGACGACGCCTTCGACGGCCCAGCCCTCCTCGACGCGGCGGCGGCCGTTTTCGACCAACCGGCGGCGCAACGCCGGATCGTCGATCAAACGCCGGATCGCCTCAGCCAGCGCCGCGGGGTCGGCCGGCGGAACCATCA
>CAZWNM010000014.1:5225-12003 GCA_964635765.1 uncultured Planctomycetaceae bacterium
GACCGGGGTTGAGATGACGGGAACGCCGCTGCCCATCGGTTCGATCAATCCGACGGGAATGCCCTCGTGCAGCGTCGGCAACACCACGAGATCCATTTGATGGGTGCGGAACATCTCGAGCAGCTCGGCATGTTGCACTTGGCCGAGAAACGTAATTTGCGATTCCAAGCGATGTTGGGCCACAAGAGCCTCGAGCGACGGACGCAATTCGCCTTCGCCGGCGATGAGCAGTCTGATCGTCGTGCCCGATTCTCGCAACAGTCGCACCGCTTCGATCAAATACTTGTGGCCCTTGCGTTCGGTTAAAAACGCCGCACACAGGAGCGTCGGCGGCGATGACAAGGCGTCGTCGTAAGTGATTTGCTTCGGCAGCTCCACGCCTAAATGGAGAACGACGACATTGCCGGGCAGCGGGCGTCCGCAGATCGACTCGGCGATGGCGACGCCGTCCTTGGCGATGAACCGCGCGAATGACGCCCGTTGCAATTTCACGGCCAGCAGATTGTCGTCGCCGATGTCGCCGCGATGGATGGTGCAACTCCACGGAATGCCCAAGACTTCGCCGGCCGCCATGCCCATCGTCGCTGTCGTATTCGCCCATTGGGCGTGGATGTGATCGGCGCCCCATTGCCGGGCCAGTCGGGCGATCCAAAGGGCCTTTGGAAATACGACGACATTCTTCACAAACGTCTTTAAATCACGGCTGTGGAACAATCGTCCAAAAGCGCGGAGCGTGTGGATCGGCCGTCGCACGGCCACGGCGAACGCCGTCGCCAGAATTTCCAAGTCCACGATCGGTTTGCGAATGCTTCGTTCTTCCAGTCCTGCCGCATCCCGATTGAAGCACTCTCCCTTCGGCGAACGCTGCACGATGAGCAGTTCGCATCCCTGCCGCAGCATTTCCCGCACTTCAGGAATGAAAAACGGCTCGCCGACGCCAAAAGGCATCGAAACGGTGATGTAAAGGACTTTCATAGGGAGGACGGTCCCGGCTTTTTTTCCACGTAAATCATTTTGCCGTCTTGCGGCTCGAAATTGGTCCGAAACGTTGCAGACCACGACCGCACGCGACTACCAAAACAGCGATGGCCACTATCATGGCAGGTTCGAGAATCATTCGAAATCGATATTGGGGCCACCCCAGGACGGCGACAGGCACGCACATCACGATCAGCAAGGACCCGATAGCCAGACCGGCATCACGGTCCATTCGCCTTGAGATCATCAAAACGCATCCCACGCCTGCCGCCAATGCGGCCAATGCGAATAGATACCAGCGCGGTCGCCACGCCGCGCGAAGAAAAGCGGCATTTGCGGTCGCAAGCGAGGGCAAAGTCCAGCCGTGTTGGCCGGGCACCGGCGTAATTTCAGGCTGGGCCACGCCGTTCGAGTAAAACTTGCCCCACGGCGTGTCCGTAACAAACGCTTTTGGCGTTATCCAAAACCAAGTGAATCGCAATACGCGGCCGGCCGCAAATCGCCAGGGACTGTTCAGAATGGCTTCCCACCCCACACTCTCCATCAGCTTGTCGCTTTCAAGTTCGGAATGCCCAACGCGGCACAAGGCGTTGCGAACCGCGCCTCCATCCACGGCCAGGGGATCGATGCCCGTTGGACGTATTTCGCTCAAAAACTGCCGTGTTTTGGGACCGTCGGCGAATGGTAACGGAAGTTTTTTCTCATCATTGGAAAAATTTGCCGTAAACATCGACCAACCGGTGAGACGCACCAGAAAATACTCTCCGTAACATATCCGATTGCGAATGTACTGCGGCGACAGAATAACAAACATTCCAAGCAACATGATCACCGCGTATTTTCCAAACGTTCTGCTATCCGATAATATCCAGCACTTGTAGGCCATGACTATAATGGTAGACAACCAAAGCAGTTGCGCGGACGGCTTGATAAGGATCGATGTTCCAATGAGGACTCCGATAGCGACTGTTTTCCACCATGAAGGGCGTTCCAACCACAGCAGCATCATAACCAGATACACGGTCAATGTCACGCACAATAAGTTGTCCGCCATCAGAAAAGATGCAAAACAACTGCGTGAGATGCAAAAAAACGATCCGACCAATCCTACAAATGCACCGACCGGCGAACGAGTGCATCGAAAGCAAAGCCACGCCGTCAGCAAAACCACGACGAAGTCGAGAATTTGTTGCCCTATCACCGCCGCAACGAGGCCGTAGTCGCCGAACATCCTCTGCATCATGCCCAAATACGCCGGATATCCTGGAGGACGTATCGACTGGGGATTCTCCATCAACAACCAATCACCGTGTGCAAACTGCATTCCTAGATGCCAATATAATTTGCTGTCATGTTCCAGCGTCGCTTGGCCGGCGCCGACAAAGGATAGTGTTTTGCCGAAAAGAAGCAATACGAGAACGGCGCAAGCCACGAGCCATGTTCGGGATAAGTGCGTCGCGGACATTTCGGTTTTCACCATGCTGTTAGTTTTCCACGTAAATGATTTCGCCGCCCTGCGGCTCGAAGCGGAACGGCGTCGGAGAAAGCTCCGACAAGGCCGAGATGATCGCGGGATGACGTTCAGGCAGGGCGTAGAACACCAAAAAGCCGCCGCCCATAAAGCTGATTCGCAGCGAAGTACGCGAAATAATCATGAGGCGTATCCTTGGGGATGGCGTTGCCGCCAATTCCACGCGGTTTCGACCATTTGACGCAATTCGGGAAATGCCGGTTGCCAGCCCAACTGGCGGCGAGCGCGGGTCGAATCGGCCACCAACGTGGCAGGATCGCCGGGCCGTCGCGCCGCGTCGCGCACCTCGAACGGCCGGCCGACGACATCGCGAACCGCCTCGATGACCTGCCGATTGGAATAGCCCGCGTTGTTGCCGAGATTGAAAACCGTCGGCTCGATCCGATCGACGGCGCCAAGCGCCAAAACATGCGCTCGGGCGATGTCGGCCACATGTACGTAATCGCGGACGCACGTGCCGTCGGGCGTGTCGTAGTCGGTGCCGTACAAATCCAATCGGTCGCGTGCGCCCGTCACCGCCGCCAGCGCAATCGGAATCAAATGGGTTTCCTTTTTGCGCGATTCACCGCACCGTGGGGTCGCACCGCAGGCGTTGAAGTAGCGGAAGGTGATGTAACGCAGGCCGTGCGCCGTGTGATACCACGCCATCGCGCGCTCGAAGGCCAGTTTCGAGTCGCCGTACGAATTGCATGGATTTTTCGACGCGTCTTCGGGGACGAGATTTGTGTCGGGTTGTCCGTAAACCGCTGCCGTCGAGGAGAAAATCAGCCGCGTGACGCCCGCGTGGAGCATCGCATCGAGCAAATTCAGCCCTCCGACCACGTTCACGCGATAAAACAAACCGGGATCGCGGACCGAATCGTCGATGAACGCCTCGGCCGCCAAATGGGCCACGGCGTCGAATTGTTCCTCGTGGAAAAGTCGCTCGAGCGCCGCCGGATCCAACAGGTTGCCGCGGACGAGTTTTGCGGGCGGCGTTACGGCTTCCTGAAACCCGTACTTCAGGCTGTCGAACGCGACGACATCGTGTCCTTGCTCGACGAGTTGTTCGACGACGACGCTTCCGATGAATCCGGCGCCGCCGGTCACTAAAATTTTCATGCAGTTCCCCCTGAGAGCCTGGAAAGACTGGAAAAATCCGTAGTTTCGATGAGCCGCACGGCGGCCGACAAATCATCGACGACCGCGCAATCGCCGCGCCATTCGGCGGGAAGTTTAGCCTCATGATCCGTGCCGCGTCCCGTCCGGACGAGGATGCCGCGAATGCCGGCGGCCCGGGCCGCCTGAAGATCGCTGACCGCGTCGCCGACGAGCCACGAACGAGCCATATCTAATTTTAATTCGTCGGCCGCCTGCCGCAACATGCCTGGGCCGGGTTTCCGACAATCGCAACCGTCGTCGGGATGATGCGGGCAAAGATAGCTGGCGTCGATGCGGCCGCCGCGGGCCTCGATCGCGCGGACGATTTCATGTTGAACGTCCCAGGCTTGCTCCAACGTTATCAGTCCGCGTCCCACGGCCCCTTGATTCGACACGACAACGACGGCGACCGGCAGGGCCGCCAATTGCGCAAGCGACTCGAACGCTCCATCCAAAAACCGCACTTCCGGCCACGATTTGACGTGATCGGGACGATTTTCGACGATCACTCCGTCGCGGTCGAGAAAAACGGCGGCTTTCAAATCGGTTCCTTTCGGCGGGCAACGCATGTTACGTATCAGTTGTTTCGCCGCGTCAGGCGCGGCCGTCCTTAACGCCTGCTGTGGACTGCCCGTTGGCGAAAAACTCCTCGGCGGCGGCGTACGATTCCGGCGTGCCAATGTCGAGAAAACGCCCTCCGGCGGGACAGCCGGACAAGCCGCGGCCGATCCATGCCGGAAAGACGTCATGTTCGAGCGAGGGCGAGCCTGTCGGCGGCATGGCCAACAAGAACCGACGGCCAATCGCGTAAATGCCGGCGCTGATTTGGCCTGGCCCGCCGGCGTTGCCTTTTTCCTCGAACGCGGCGACGGCGTCGTGCGCGTCGACGGTGACGCGCCCGTAGCGTTGCGTATCCGGCACGCCGGTCAAGAGCAACGTGGCCTCGGCGCGATGTTTTCGGTGCCAATCGAGGAGCGCCGGCAAATCAGCCTCGCAATAGGAGTCGCCGTTAAGCACGAGCACCGGATCGGAAGTCAACTTCGAGAGGGCCGATCGCAGGGCGCCGCCGGTGCCAAGCGGCGACTGCTCTTGGGAATAGGTTAAATGCAAGCCGCGGTATTCGTTGCCGAAGGTTTTTTGGATTTGCCCGCCGAGATACCCGACGCAAAGCACGGCAATGCGAACGCCGGCGGCGTCCAATTGATCCAGCAGGAACGCCAAGAACGGGCGATTGGCGATCTGGGCCAATGCCTTGGGACGGTCGGCGACCGCCGCGCGCAGCCGCGTTCCCAATCCGCCCGCCAAAACCACGGCCGTCGTTTCGTATAAGTCGCTCATACCGAGGTCATCTCTTGAATCAACTCGATGTATTGTTGGATGACGTGGCTCGCCTCGAACGGCTGCAATGCCTCGGGCGGAAGAGGCGATTTCGGCGTCTGCAACGCTCGCTGCATGGCATCCGCCAAACGTTGCGAATCGCCGACCGGTACAAGCTCGCCGTATTGCCCGTCACGGAGGATTTCGCGAGGACCGTTTTTGCAATCCGTCGAAACGACGGGGCAACCGCACGCCATCGCTTCGACGAGGACGGTGGGCAGCGCCTCCCAAGCCGATGAAAGGACGAACAGGGAAGCTCTTTTCAGGTAGGCATACGGATTGGACACCACGCCCGGCATTGACACGCAATCGCACAACTCCATCTCCCGAACGAGCCGTTCAAGAGGATCGCGTTCCTCACCATCGCCGAAAATCATGAGCCTGGCATCCGATGTTTTTTTCAACGACGCGAATGCGCGGATAAGATTGGGAAAATCTTTTTGGGCCGTCAATCGTCCCATGCCCAGGACAACCGGCGGTTGCCCCTCCTGAAACCACGGATGGTCGATCGGTTCCTGGGCGCTTTGATACAAGGCCGGTCCTACGATCGGATTGTAGATGACGTTAATATGTTCTTTTGGAATTTTCGCCAAACGCGCGAAATCGGCGGCGGTTCCATGCGATACGGTGACGATCCGGTCAGCCATTGGCGTAACTTTTATCGCAGCGCGAATGAGCGCCTTTTGATGAAGCGATCGCGACATTTCCAAGGCTCTCGAGAACGTTTGATGAATGGTCGCCATGACCGGAGTGCCGGTTCGAGCCAACTTCGCGGCGAGGATTGCCGCAAGATTGGAATGTTCCAACGCGGATATCAATACGCCGGGCCGTTCGCGTCGAAGAAACCGCACGAGCGGCAATACGGCGGAACGCATATGTCGCACGCCAAGTTCGCAAACCCGTACTTCGGGTGAGATTGTCTCGGTGTACGCCGCTTGATCCAGCGTTCCTACAAGTATTATCGGCGCAAAGCCTTCCGAGGCCAAGGCGTTTGAAAGATTAACGAAAACCCGTTCCGCGCCGCCGGCCTTCAGCGATGCAATGAATAAGACAATTTTCTTCTTTTCGACGGGCAACATCATGGGGCGGCCTTTGAAACAGCGCCGGCCGCTTGACGCGATTGCAAGGCTTGCGTTGCGGCGTATTCGGCTAAAATGACGCCGTAAATGAGCCAGGTATCCTTGTGATATTCCCAAGTCAACGACATCGAACAGACCGCCCACACCGCCAAAAGGCCGAAGCATAATACGCGCTCGTGCCGCGGCAACCGCAAGATCATTCTCAGCAAGAGAATCCAGAATGCGGAGGCTAGGGCAAAACCAACAATGCCGGTCTCGACAAGAATCGTAACGTAGGTATTGTGGGAGACATTAGTCTTTTGCACTTTTGATGCAATAGCATTAGCGAAGCATCCGCCGCCGCAACCTTGAATGGGATGCGACGCCCAATATTCAAGTCCGGCCTGCCAAAATTCCATGCGTTCTTGAAACGTATGGGACTCCGTTCCCTGGGCGAAGCGATCGAACACGGCGGAGTTCACAATGCGAGGAATATAATAGGCCGTGGGGCTCGCCACGATAAGCAGGGCGATGATCGCCTTGATGCCTCCCGCTTTCGCCATCCAGGCGATGAAGGCGGCGTCGATTGCGAGCACGATGATTCCCATCCGAGAACCGGTCATAAACACTCCGATGCTTGCGCAAGGCACGAAAGCCCAAAGCGCCTTGCGAAGCAGGCCGCCCTTTGCCGTGT
>CAZWNM010000015.1:0-11991 GCA_964635765.1 uncultured Planctomycetaceae bacterium
ATTTCGGCGTTTCGCAAATCGACGGCGGCACGCATATCGAAATCGGCGGCTATTCGGAAAGCAAGTCGCAGCAAGACCTCGACCGTGAGCAATTCCGCATCGGCGACACGCGGCCGTTGGACGACATCGTCGGCGAGTTGCTCGACATGGGCGAGATTCCGTCGTACTGCACGGCCTGTTATCGGCAAGGCCGGACCGGCGAGCATTTCATGGAGTTCGCCATTCCCGGCTTCATCAAGCGTTATTGCACGCCGAACGCCTTGCTGACGCTCAAGGAATACATGATCGACTACGCATCGCCCGAGGTTCGCGCGAAAGGCGAGCAAGTGGTGGCCGCCGAGCTGGCGAAAATGCCCGACGGCGAACTCAAGCGGCAGCTTGTGAATCGTCTTGCCGCCGTCGAAAACGGCCAGCGCGATTTGATGTTTTGAGGTGGTGAAAAGCGTCGGGCGGTGTAATTGCGTGTTGTAGAATGCGTTGTTAAACGCAGGCTTCCATTTCCAGGTAGTCCACGACGCTGGACGGCTCTGGAATGGGAAGACCGTCTTCTCGCATTCCGGCCAGGTGCAAGGCAATCGCTTCGTGCAGAAGCCGCTCGGTTTCCTCGACCGTAGCGCCGGTGGCTACGCAGCCCGGCAGATCGGGTACATAGCCGCCATAATTCGTCGCCGCCTTTTCGATGACAATTGCATAGCGTTTCATTGCTTTTACCTCTTGAGTCCCGACTGCTTCAGTATACTATTCAACGTCCCCGGCGACAAATCCTCGCTCGGTTTGCCGGCCACGGTGACTCGTCCCGGCTTGATCGGATGCTTGAACTGCCGATGGCTGCCGCGAGTTACGACCAAACGCCATCCGTCAACCTCCAACATCCTCAAAATATCGCGCACCGTCATGCTGATGCCCTATCAGGATGTTTGCCGCCCTTCATTTGCGATGAGTGGAACGCCTTGCCCATTCTATTGGAATTGGCCGCTCCGCACAATATGCGGGCGATTGCTTGCCATTGTCTGAAATGCAACTCAGACCGAACAAACATCACGTATCGGACTAATGACGCTTTCATATTGCAATTTTAGCGACTGAATTTGGAAGGCGACTTTTTTGGAAATTTTTTCCATGTCCTTCGCTGACCGAACCACATCCTTGGCATCACCATCAATTTGTGAAACGACGATTGGAACGAGAGACTCCACAAAGGGCTCCCATCGCTTTACGAGCGTTGTGCGCCAGGTGTCCTTGAAATGCGGGGTTTTCACACTCCACGCAAATAGGTCTGGTAATGATTGCCCCGCGACTTGTGAAGCAATGCAACCTACCACACCAATAACAAACAGCTTCGCTGTAGAAAACTTCAAAAATTCTAACAGCGCCATTTCAGGCTCATTCAAGTTCAATTGTTTTTCCCCTGCGACTAATCTGAGTTTATAGTTATTCAGCGCAATGGACAATGCCTGAACCAAAAGCACATGTCTAGCCGATATCTGAGTTGGAAAAACATCGCCGTACGTAGAGCGATCTTCAAAAATTGTCCGCCTTTGACGAATAGCAACTTGAAATTTTCCATGAAAAGCTGCCAAACAAGGCGCCAATGCCTCGGCCTGAATTGCGGATGCAGAGAGACGCTGGGCACCCTGCCGCCTATGCAGATATGGGATGCAAGCAGCCGCAAATTCTGTCTGAAGGCGTCGTTGCACAGCGTCGTTTGAGCGAATGTCGAATGCCTTGATAGCATTCTGGGTGTTGTTGTTTTCGATCATGTCGTTAACTACATCTGGATTGCTACACTTGATAAATCTGCACGGAACGCGACATGCGGCAGCATGCTCACGTGGAGCGTTCCCGAGAACACCAGTGGTCTGCGCGCCGTTAATCACACTGGCGCCATTTGCCACTACAAGCTTATCCTGGCAGGTAAAACCTTTGGTAAGAATTGTCACTCCGTTGTTGAACGCCCAAAAACGCTGTGGAACGCGAGTCACTGTATCCAAGATACCGCGATTAACGCTTGTTCTGCGACTGAGCATATCCAAGAAGCCACGAATGTTGGCACTAAAAAGATCATCCTTGTGTTTCTTCCAAAGGTCATGAAGGATGGCACCGTCGATCGTCGTTTGTACTGCATCCCATCCATCCCCTGACTCCTCAAGAAGGCCGTGTACAGGAAAGCTAATTTTGTCCTCGACAACAATTTGTTTTGTCAGGGAATTATACAGATGTTGTAGATATGGGAGGCCAATTTCCAAAGCAGTAACCGTAACAGTGGAATCGCCGACAAGTGTCTTGGCTGATCTCGCTACAGTAGCCAATGCCTTTTCCACTTCCCCGGATTGTCGGCAGTTGTGTACGAAAAGTAGGTGGAGATGGTCGATTTCCTTGCGAGCCAAGGCTTCTTGAAGTTCGATTGCTTTAGGCCGGAGGCCTGGTGGTATTTTGTCATACGGTTTCGTCAGAAGCCACGACAGGGCGGTCAGTAGATCCTCAGCCTTATTTGTGGATGCCGTCGTCTTGTTCCAATTATCGCCGACTGTGGCTTGAACAATGAACGCATCACCAGCCTCCGGGTCGATCAAACAAAGGTCGCAATCCTTGTCATCGCTACCTTCTGTTATCGCTTCTGATGCTACCTCTGAATAGTCTGGGAGATTTGCATAGAGGCAAAGCGAGTACACGCCGTATGCATGGCGCAGAGGGACGTTATTCCAATCAACCGTGAAGAAATCGTCCAAGACTGGAAAGGCCGCCAGCGTCGTCCTGGTGGGCTTCGTCAATGGCTGCACCTTCGCAACCGTTTTGGAAGTCTTATTTTTGGCGGGAGAAGCCTTGCGGACCATTTGCCACCTATCATTGGAAATAAGGATGACTGTTTTGTCAGCGACGATGCTGGTGCAAATCCAAAATAAACACTATTTTAGACGCCATTATCATAGCTGGATGCCCAGTGTACCACAAGGGGGGCGTAGCTTTGTTTGGCGTCATTGAAAGGCATGGTTTGTTTCGCCCAGATCACATTACGTTTGGCAATCCATTCTCATGCAACTCCTTCCCGCAACACACAAGTCGGTGAATTTGATGCGATCCTGTTTGGCGTGTCTTGCCGACATGGTGTCGGTTACTTTGACCGGTGGGTGCGCCCACAGATGCTCCGCCTCACGTCCACATGTTCCGGTCGAGCGTTCGGTAGTTGATCGCTTCGTTCAAGTGAAGCGGCTGAATCGCGTCGCTCTGATCGAGATCGGCGATGGTGCGGGCGACGCGAAGAACTTTGTCGTGGGCGCGGGCGGAAAGGCCAAGCTCCGTCATCGCGGTCTTTAGCAGATTTTGACACTCCTTGTCGATTGGGCAGAATTGCCGCGTTTGCCGATGCGTCATGTCGGCATTGTGACGGGTGCGGCTGCCGTCGAATCGCACGGTTTGCCGCTGACGCGCAATGACCACGAGCTTGCGCAGTTGCTCGCTCGACGTGCCCGGCGGGCCGCCGGATAGCTCCTGAAACGCCACCGACGGCACTTCGATGTGGATGTCGATGCGGTCGAGCAATGGGCCGCTGATTTTCGACATGTAGCGTTCGATTTGCGGCGGCGTGCAATGGCAACTGCGCCGCGTGTCGCCCCGATAGCCGCATGGACACGGATTCAATGCCGCGATCAACATGAAATTGGCCGGAAACGTCGTGCTGTTCAAGGCCCGCGAAATCGTCACGGTCCCGTCTTCCAACGGCTGCCGCAGCACTTCGAGCGTTTGGCGATTGAACTCCGGAAGCTCGTCGAGGAACAACACGCCGTTGTGGGCCAAGCTGATTTCGCCGGGCGAAGGCGTCGAGCCGCCGCCCACCAGGCCGGCGTTGCTGATCGTGTGATGCGGCGAGCGGAACGGGCGAACCGCCAACAGCGGCTGGCCCGGTTTCAGGCGGCCGACGGCGCTGTAGATCCGCGTCGTTTCAATCGACTCGCTCGGCGTCAGGTCGGGCAGGATCGTCGAAAGCCGCTTGGCCAACATCGTCTTGCCGGAGCCGGGCGGACCGAGCATGAGGATGTTGTGCCCGCCGCTGGCCGCGACGACCAGCGCCCGCTTGGCCGCTTCTTGGCCGCGAACGTCGGCGAAATCGACGTCGTGCGTCGAAAAAACGCGGAACAATTCGTCCAACCGCGACGGCTGCGGCTCGATCTCGATTTCGCCGGTCAGAAACGCCACGGTTTGTGCAAGGCTGGCCACCGGAATGATTTCGATGCCTTCGACGACCGCCGCTTCGGCCGCGCTGGAACTCGGCACCAACAGGCCGCGAAGCCCTTCGATTTCGGCGGCGGCCATTGCCATCGAAAGCGCGCCTTTGGTTGGCCGAGCCGCGCCGTCGAGCGCCAGTTCGCCGACAACGGCGTATTGCGCGAGCCGCTCGGCGTCAATCTGCCCGCTGCCGACCAGAATGCCCAAGGCGATGGGTAAATCGAACGAAGCGGCTTCCTTGGGCAAATCGGCGGGGGCCAAGTTGATGACCACGCGATTTTGCGGCCGTTGAAAGCCCGAGTTGACCAGCGCCCGCTCCACGCGATGCGTGCTTTCCTTGACGGCCGCTTCCGGCAGGCCGACGAGAATGGTTTTCGCCAAACCGGCGGGCGAGACATCGACTTCGACCTCGACCGGCAATGCGTCGATGCCAAGGAGCGAGAACGTTTTTAATTTTGCTAGCATGAGTTTGCTCAGTCCGGCGCCGTTATTGGACGATGCTTGCGTTTGCAATCCGCATTTGCCGCCAATGTTTATTGATGTTCAGCAACAAACTTGCCATCCACGACAGTCCTTATTGTGACAGGGAACGCCTCTACCGGCAAGAGTGGGCCAGTTGCGGCAAAAACCGCTTTTCGCCGTCAAACGACCATGCCGCATTGCCGCTCGCTCAGCCGGTTGGAAAGCCAGGCAGCCATTGCGGCGAGTGGCTGCCGGCGAAATCACACACGTGGAATTGCGATGCGCGATGATTTGTTGTTTGCATCGCAATGATGATCTGACTGCCTGTCCCGCCCCAAGTCAATGCGCCATTGCAACGATCGGTCGCGGGAGTCGCCGAACACGAAAGATGTGTAAAGACGAGACATGCGCAGCGTCACTTGACACGGATCACGCTGTCGCTGTTCTGGTCGACCTCCATAGGATCGGCCTTCATCTTGACATGGATGTGGTACTCTTTCGCCGGCTCCGATGGTACTCGCCACGAGTACCGACACGTGAAGCCTCATCCCTATTCAAAGTTGCCCTGTTGGACGACCTTGCCTTTGGGATCGGTAATCGTGAACTCCGGCTTGCCCGACTGGCCGCTATGGGCTCTCCTTTGGCGAGTTCAGTCGCATGTGGCCGATTTTATTCAGAAGTGGGGAAATGTCAATAGTCTTTCGAGGAAATAGTCTGTTCTTCTTTTTTGTCGCCCGCTTCGTCGGGTCGCGAGAAAATGGTCTCTACACTCAGCGCATGGCATCGCGTGCATTCCAGGCAATGAACGCACCGCGAGCTGTCGGCGCGATCCTGCGCCGGCCGGCCGTCGCGGCAAAGACTCCGGCACGTGGCGCATCCACGGCACCGCTCGGGATGGAAACGAAGCACCATGAACGAAACGCGATTGAACAGTCCGTAGATGGCGCCCAAAGGGCAAAACAGCGTACACCACGGCCGCCAGGTGAAAAACATGGCCGCCGCAACGACGACGAGAATTACGGTTTTCGCAACGGTAGGCCATACGACGGGCTGGCCCGCGATCGCCAGCTGCGCCATGTTGGGCAGCGCGCCTTCGATCGCGCCGGCGGGGCAAAGGCGGCAGAAGAACAGCGGGTGTTCCTCGCCCCACAGGAATGGAATCAGCAACACGAACGTGACGAGCACCACGTAGCGAAGCCAGCCCGTCCAAGCAGGCAACACAACCTTTGGCGTGGGGATTTTGGCGATCAAGTCCTGCAAAAAACCGAAGGGGCACGCCCAACCGCAGACGAAACTACCGAATGCCGAGCCTACAATCGCCAACGTGCCCAGGGCGACGAATGGGATTAGGTGAAGCGCGCTGAAATTAGCCACGACACCGATGGGGCAGGCGAACGCGGCCAAGGGGCACGAATAGCAATGAAACACCGGGCCGCAGACCGTGTGCATTCGGATCATCAGCGGATCGAGCCAGGCAACCAAGAACCCGGTCTGGACCCACCATCGCCAGACGGCCCATTTCGACGTCGGTTTCGCATTGCTTTTTTTGGCTGTCAGCATCATGTGGATAAAAACACATGGATAAAAAAATGGCGGAGGCGAATGGGAATCGAACCCACCTAGGACCCTTGCGAGCCCCACACTGATTTTGAAGACCAGGGACGTCACCAGGCGACAGTCGCCTCCACTCGTTGTTACATCAAAACGTGATCACACTCGGTTTAGTGTTATCGACCGCGAAGGGCCCCGCGTTCAATTGGACGAACACTTGGAACTTTCCGGCGGCATTCGATGGTACTTGCCACAAGTACCGGCAGGTGAAGCCTCATCCATACTCGAAGCGGCCCTGATGAACGATCTGGCCGTCCTCGTTTTTGATGATGAATTGCGGACTCGGCGGCCGCTTTCCATTGACGTAGAAACTCGTACACTGCTCGCCCGCGGCGCCGACGATCGCCAGCGAGAGGAAAACTTTGTTCGCGCCGATCCGGTTCGCGGTGACGGTTGCGTGGAACGGCCCTCCGAAAGGAAGCGTGACGGTCTCCGCCTTGCTCACGGTCACGGGAGTCGCGCGGTCGCCAAGCGTGGCCGCCACGGCCGTGCCCGCGCCGCCGGCGTTAATCGTGTAGTTGACGACCTTCCACGAGCCTTCGGGCAGAGGAATTTTCTGATTTCTCATGCCGCCGATCATGACAACGCCGTAGTCCTTACAGAAAAGGACGGCACGGTAGGCGGGACTCGGATTGGTCACCTTGCCCAGAGCAAGCTCGGCGGGAGTCAACTTCACATGATCGCCGGCGGGCGAAATTTCCATCCGGTAAAAACTCTTGCCAAGGCAGACCACCTTGCCGATGAAGTTCCGGTCGCTGCTCATGGTGGCGTCGGTGGAGAGATTGTTCTTCGGGTTGGGGTTGATTAGCAGGAGATCGCCCTCGGCGGGCACGCCGCGAGCGCCGAGGGAGATCGTGTCGTCGAATCGGCCATTGCTGTTGTGATCCAGCAAGAGCAGTTTCGTGCGTTTCGCGCCCTGCACGAGGCACCCTTCACGAACCGCCGCCGAGTACAACGATACGGTCGCGTAGGACTCGGTCGCGGACTTGCGGCAGATCGCGCTCAGAAGAAATGCGTAGTCGAACGTTTTTCCTGCCACGTCCAAGGTGACGTCCACCCGCGGGAACTGCGATTGCAGCATTCCGGGGCTAGGACAATTGACCGTGGCGGCCGAAATCGGCTTGTCGTCGGTCAGGTCTCCGTTGGCATTGGCGTCAAAGTACAGCCGATTGTAGCCGATGGCCTTCCCCACGACATCCAAGGCGAAGCCGTATTTTTTCGAGCCTAGTTTGGCGACGCCGCGGAACGGAAACGGAGTGTTGTATTTTGGCTCCTTCTGAACGACCTGCCGGAACTCGCTCTCATTTTGGCCGTTGCCATTGTTCAACCGGGCGTAGAACTGCTGCGGCGTGATGAGGCGGAAGATATATTCCGCCGGCACGCTTCCGTTGCCGCGCGCCTTTCCCTTCGGCGGATCCAGCCGGACCAACTTCATGGCAATGTCTTGGGCTCCGACCTGCCCGGTAACATCCTGCGAGGCCTTGTCCGTCGATTTGCTCTCCATTTCCTCTTCGTGCAATCGACGCAGTTCGTCGGCGATCCAGCGTTGGTCGGCCAAGCTGAGCAGTGTCTTCGCCACCTCGATCTCACTGCCGTCGGACTTGCGCAACTGGACGTTGCCCTCCGAAACGCCCAGGAATTCGGCCAGCGTGCTGGACTTGCCGTTTTTGCTCTTCCATTCGCGGTATTCGACGCCCGGCCGGAATTGCTCCTGCGCGACGCCGGGAAACCGGCTCTTGACGTACTCGCGGTCCTTCTCGCTCAGCGAGAGCAACGGCACGTCGATCACGGTGCCGTCGTCTTTTTTCAATTGGGCCTTGCCGTCGTTAAAGTCGACCAACTCGGCCTGAATGCTGAAACGCCCGCTGCTGCTGGTCCAAGTTCTGGAAGCCGCCAGGGAGACGGAGCCGCCTAGCGCGAGCATCACGAAGACCGCCAGCAAACGCTTCATGGTTTCGCTCCCCCTCAAAAATCAATCGAATGCGTGCGATAAGACGAGCCGCCTTTTGCCGGACGGCCGCGCGATGGCCAATCAGACCCAAAAAACCGTGCCCCAATTTACCACCAATCGGCGGTAGTTGTCAAGGTTTTTTCCCGATTCCCTCGTCCGCTCGGACCGTCGATGCGTGCGTGGCCATGGACACCATGACCCAGTTCACTTCACTCAGCTAGGACACAGCGACGGCGCCTTGCCGCTGTACGTTCGCTTCAATGCACCGTTGGCCAACCGCACAATCCCGCCCACGGTCACATCCTGGACGATCGCATATTCCGGCGCGACGAAATCGTCGAGATATTTCTCCGTGACCTTTTCGATTTTCATGCCGGGAGGGTTTGGCAACGCGGAAGGGGGCTCGAACGGATTGCCCTCCGAATTATTTGCGCCAGATTGGCCATAGAAAGGATCGCCATCGTCGGAGGGCCGAGTCGCGGCCTCGCGTTGCCGCCCGAAACGCGACGAGTCGAGGTCGGAGAGCATGGGAACTGCAATCGAAATCTGCCGTTCCTTCTCCACTTCGACCGTCGCTGTGTGAAAGAGCCATCCGTAAAGGATCGAACCGCTTCCGCCGAGCAACAGGAAGATCAACCAGATTGTTCGTTTTACATGCATGGCCGCCATCCGTTTCCAGTGATCACGGGTTTTTCCGAATCGTGTTGTAAAACATCATCGTGGGCGATCCGCCGAATGCAATGGCCATCCAAGCCGCCTCGTCAATCTCTTCTTGCGAAAACCCCATCTGCCGAGCCTTCTGAATGTGGCTCTTCACGCATGGCTCGCATTTTGCCATTGTCGAAAGCGCAATGGCCACCGCTTGTTTTGTTTTTCCATCGAGTGCGCCGGGCGAATTGGCCGCCTGTAAAAACTCCTTGAACTTTCGCTCCACGTCGGCGGTGCCGCCGGCCCGGCTCTCGGCTTGCTCCGATGGATGAACTCCTTCGCAACAACTCATCGAGATGGTCTCCTGTGCGATTGATTGTGTAGGACCGGCGGCGCGCACGTCCACCGGCCGCCGACCATCGGTATGGAGAAACACGCGGCCCGAGCCGCCATCCAGCACGCGACCGATGACGGCCGCCTCGGGCATTCCAGCCGCGTGCAATTTTGCCAGCAGATGATCGGCCGCGGATGGAGAAACCGCCATCAGCAGCCCGCCGGACGTTTGCGGATCGAAACATAGGTCCAACATGGCAGGCTGTATGTTGTTATCGGCAATCAGGCAGTGGCCGCATGATTCTCGGTTTCGCTCGACGGCGCCGGAGGCGATTCCCTCGGCCAGACACTCCAAAACGCCCGGCAACAGCGGAAGGTCGTCCCAAAGGATTTCGACATCAACCCGGCTGGCGGCGGCCATCGCGGCCAAGTGCCCCATCAGGCCGAAACCGGTCACATCGGTGCAGGCATGAGCGCCGCCGTCGAGCATGAGTTCCGAGGCCCGCCGATTGAGCTGCGCCATCGACTTTGCGGCCGCTTCGGGGGCGTCTTTCGGCGCACGACCGATCTGCGAGGCAAAGCTGATGATGCCCGTGCCAAGCGGCTTGGTGAGAATGAGCCGATCGCCCGGTCGAGCGCCGGCATTGGTGACGATTTTGTCGGGATGAATGACGCCCGTCACGGCGAACCCCGCTTTGACTTCGCGGTCGTTGATCGAGTGTCCCCCGACGACCGCCACGCCCGCCTCGGTCATTTTATCAATGCCGCCGCGAAGAATCTGGCGCAGGGCGTCGTTGGGCACGTCATCGACCGGAAAACCGACGATTGAAAGCGCCGTGATCGGCCGTCCCCCCATGGCATACACGTCGCTCAACGAGTTGGCCGCCGCGATCTGGCCGAACATATAGGGATCGTCGGCCGAAGGCGAGAACACATCGACCGTTTGCACAAGCGCCGTGCTGTCGTCGAGCCGATACACGCCCGCGTCATCGCCGGCCGGCGCGCCGACCAGGACGCGGGGATCGTCGAGAAATGGAAGCCCTGCGAGAACGCGGCGGAGCGTCGCCCCGTCGATTTTGGAAGCGCAGCCGGCTTTCTCGACCAGATTCATCAATCGCACTGGCCCGGCCGGCGCCGCGAGTTTTTCGCCGGCGCAAGGGCAGACATCCTGCTGTTGGAAAACATCGCACGGACACGCCTTCTTGGCGTTGCAGATGCAATGTCCCAACCGCATCGAGCGCTGCATCACCCGCTTGCGTTTCTCGAAGTCTTTTGTCAGAGCTGCTGCCATCGAACGGCGTCCGATCGTGTCGAAGATGAGCAATGACGGAAACCGAGCTTTAATTTTAGGGCTAATGGGGTCGAAGTGCAACCCGACCCAATTGAATTACGGCTTTCCCATTGACAAATAAACCGTTGATCGCCTAAAATAGGCCGTCGTTCTGATCCATTCGCCACGAAAGACTTTGAGGATGATGCCATGAAACGACTATTCTTGGGCATTCTGCTCTTGGTAGGCATTTTGGCCCTGCCCGGTTGCTGACCGCACCGAAACAAGCCCGTGTCGGGCTTGGTGAAAAACGTTGTTCAACATGCAACGTGTGCGGCCAATGTTACGCCCCAGGCGTTTTCCGGCCGTTGAGCCGCTGCGAGGCAAGGACGGCTGCGCCGAGGGCACAGGTTAATTGGGGCTGCGGCGCAACGGTGAGCGGTTGGCCGAGGGCTTCGCCGAGCGCGGCCTCCATGCCGGGCACCAGCGCCACGCCGCCGGTCAGCACGATCGGGCCGTCCATCGTGCGGCCCGTCATCGCCGCGACGCGCGTGGCCAGCGACGCCTGAACGCCCGCCACAATGTCCTCCGGCGGAACGCCCGACGCAAGCAGCCCGATGATCTCGGTCTCGGCGAACACGACGCACATGTTGCTGATGGTGGTTGGATTGCGACTGCGGCCGGCCATCTCGCCCAACGATGCCAATCGGACGCTCAGCCGCGTTGCAAGCAATTCAAGAAATCGTCCGGTGCCGGCGGCGCAGCGGTCGTTCATGACGAAGTCGGCGACTGTTCCATCGACGTGAAGTCGCAGGAGCTTGCTGTCCTGCCCGCCGATGTCAACGATGGTTCGCGTTTCGGGAACGCGGTGGCGGACGCCCCATGCTTGGCAGGTGATTTCGGTGATGGTTGCATCGGCCGCTCGAATGAGTTTGCGGCCGTAACCGGTCGCCACGACCGCGGCGAGCTGGCCTCGTTTGACGCCGATTTCCCGCAACAGCCGATCCAAGAGCGATTCGGCCAGTTCGTCCTGTTCGATGCCCTGATCGACGACGCCCGATGCAATGACGCCGAGATTCGAGCCGTCGAGCAGCACGACCTTGGTGGTTCTTGATCCGGCGTCAATTCCAGCGAAAATCATGGATGTTCCCTCACGGTTTCGATCAACGCCTCAAGTCGGGTGCGGAGCGTCGGCTCCATCGCGTCGGTAATCGGCGGCGCCTCGATCTCCAACACTGGAACGCCAAGTTCGGCGTGGATGATTTCGCCGAGGATCGTTCCTTCGACCGCGCAATGGCTCGCGCCTGGGATGCGCGAGATCACGACGCCGCGAGCGCCAAAACGGCGAATGTCCGAGCATATCCGCTCCGCCCGATCGACGGGCGAACCGACCATCGGATCGGCCAACGCCGTGCGAGCCAGGGCTTCCAAGGGCGGAATGTCCGTCGGAATCGCGTCCAAGGCGTGGCAAAACATGTAATCGGTGCCGCAC
>CAZWNM010000016.1:0-408 GCA_964635765.1 uncultured Planctomycetaceae bacterium
CCCGGAATGCCGCCGGGCGAACGGCCGCGCATGGTCCGCGAGCCGACGTTCGACATGGAATATGACGTGCGTTCGGCCGGAACGTCGGGCGTTTCCAAAGTCGAGTTATTCGGCACGCGCGACGGCGGCCGCACGTGGCGCAGCTTCGGCATCGACCCCAACCGTCGCAGCCCGATGCAGGTGCGCGTGAACGAGGAAGGCATTTACGGATTCCGGGTCGTCGTGACGAGTCGGGCCGGCTATGGCCCGCGACCGCCCAGGAGCGGCGACCAGCCCGACCAGTGGGTTTGCGTCGATTGGACTCCACCGACCGCTCGAATCCTTTCGACCCAGCGCGGCATTGGCGCCGAGTCGAATCAACTGACGATTTCCTGGCAGGCGGAAGACCAAATGCTCTCAGGCCGGCCG
>CAZWNM010000016.1:418-11990 GCA_964635765.1 uncultured Planctomycetaceae bacterium
TACAGCCGGAATCGCGGCGGACCGTGGATGACAGTCGCCAGCGGCTTGGAAAACACGGGCCGCTACACGTGGACGCCCGACGACCGTGTGCCGTCGTCGGTCTATTTGCGGTTGGAAGTGCGTGACGAGGCCGGCAACATCGGCACGTATGACACGCCCGACCCCGTGGCAATCGCGTCGGCCTCTTCATCTTCCGACACCGCCTCTCGTGGTCCCTCGCTTCAGCCGTCGCAGTCACCTGAAGCATCGGAGCCGCAGCCGGACGGCCCCTCGCTCGGGCAGCCGTAGGGATTGGAGACTGGGGATTGGGGATTGGGGATTGGAATCTGCCGCCGAATTTTCACTAACCACTGGCCAATGGCCACTGGTTCCCCTAGCCCCTAGCCCCTAGCCCCTTTATACTTAGGGCATGGCGGAAAAGGCGAAAACGTTGACGGCGCTCGATTATCTGGCTGCTCCGGCGAAATGGCCGGCAAAGCCGGTCTGCGCGGCGTTCGGAAATGAAGCGTATTTGCGGCGGCAGGTCATTCTCGCGCTGCGATCGGCCGTCTTGGGCGGCGACGACGCCGATTTCTCGCTCACGTCGTTCGACGGCGGCAATGCCTCGTTCCGCGACGTGCATGAAGTGCTTTCGACCGTCGCCATGTTCGGCGGCGGGCAGCGGCTGGCCGTGGTCGAAGACGCCGACCCGTTCGTCACCCGCTATCGCTCGCAGTTGGAAGATTACGTGGCCAAGCCCAGCCGCAGCAGCGTACTGGTTTTGGAAATCGAAACGCTGGCGAGCAACACGCGGCTGTATAAATCGATCGCCACCGAGGGATTGTTGATCGACTGCGCCGCGCCCGCCCCCGCTCGATTGACGAAATGGCTCGTCGAATGGGCCAAGCAGCATCATCGCTCGCAAATCGCGCCGGCGGCGGCCGATATGCTCGTCGAATTGATCGGCCCGGAACTCGGGCTTCTCGATCAAGAGCTGGCCAAGTTGTCGCTCTTGGTCGGCGAGGGCGGAACGATCACGCCGGAGTTGGTCGGCAAATCGGTGGGCGGTTGGCGGACGAAATCCACGTGGGACATGCTCGACGCCGCGTTGGACGGCCATCCTCGCGAGGCCATCACGCAACTCGATCGGCTGTTGGCGTCCGGCGAACCGGTGGGCTTGCTGGCCCAAATCGCCGCCTCGCTCCGCCGCTTGGCCGCCGCCACGCGATTGATCGTGCAGGCCGAAACGTCGAAGCGGCGCATCAACATCCGCGAGGCGTTGGAGCAGTCGGGCGTTCGCCCATTCGTGTTGCAAAAGACCGAGCGGCAGCTTCGCCATCTCGGGCGGCGGCGCGGCCAGCAACTTTATCGCTGGCTTTTGGAAGCCGACTTGGGCCTAAAGGGTGAAAGCAAACTGCCGCCGCGGTTGGTGCTAGAGCGTTTGATTATTCGACTTGCCGCCCCGCCCGAGCCGGTTGTGCCGCGAAAGATGGCATAGATTCCGTTCTCTTCCCAAAACCTATTGTCATTTTCTTCGCACGCACCACACCAATCCAGCAACGGCTAGGACGATCATCCAGACTTGGTGCAACATAAAAAATCCAATCCAGGTCATCGGATCGTTGTGTTGCATGACGATAACCAATCCGCTGCCGTTGACATACGCCAAACGACGGTTGTCTTTCGAGAACACCCGCGCGCTGCCGTGCCCATCGAACATATCTGAAAAAACGCACAACTCCGAACCATCGAACCTAGCAATTTGCACTCCTTCCGGTCCAGCGCTGGTCCAAAACGACCAATCGGGGGAAAACGCCACGATCGCGGTTGTGGGCAATTCTTGGATCATTTTCCCGGATTTTGCGTCCCATACGCATGTGCGGCGATCCCACACACGAGGCGTCCCTCTTTCTGTGTGATTCACATCGGACCGATTCGCCGTTGTTACGATCCTTTTGCCGTCCTGGGAAAAACTCGCATAGACAACATCTTCTCCAGGGAGCTTTGCACCCACGACTCCGGCCGAAACATCCCATACAGAAACATCTCTATTTTTCCGATCAGTCGCGACTAGCCGCGTTCCGTCGGGCGACCATTTTGCCGCCTTAACCGCCCTTTCTTGTTTCGCCAGCAACGGCACTGCCATTTCCTTCTGTAAATCAACCTTCAACAATTTGCCGTCGGCATCAACGGCGGTCATCTCGTGAGTAACCGGATGCCACGACATGAAAGTGCCTAGCCAGGGATCCTTGTTCTGGGATATTTTGATACGGCCAATCTGATTCAAATCCGACGCATCCCAGGTAATCAGCCCATCCTCGCAGACTGCGACAATCTTCTTGTTGTCTGGAGAAAAGAATGGCCAGCAATGCTCGGCCTTGATCTGCTTCGGTAGTTTGAGTCGTCCAATGAGCCGTCCGTCCGAAGCATTCCACATAAATGCCTCACGATCGTCCGCTGTTCCATTCGGAAAACGGCTGACAATTCGGCCGTCCGAGGAAAAAGCCGATATTCCTCGTCCGCCATACTGTTCAAGGTGTGAGATTTCCTTGCCTGTTGCCCAATCCAAAACTTTCGACTCTCCACCGTGTGCAATTGCAATCAGGACACCGTCGGGCGAAAATTCCGTTTCATGGTATCCATAGTCCACAAATCCTGGAATGACTCGCGAGATTTGCCATGAGCATGTCAGACGCTGATACAGCGAGGCTCCATACCCAAGCAGAGCGACCACACAGAGGAGCATCACGAATATCCGCCACCTGCGTTTTCGTTTGGGTGGCGGGGGCATTTCCGTTGTGTTGGCAGCAAGACTTTCCGAAAGGGCCATCGGCAATCCATCCTTATTTTGAGGAAAAAAGGGTGAGGAAAAATAGCCGAACACACCTGTCTCCCGGCCTCCCGACATTGGTTTTAGGATGTCAACAGCCGGCTTCTCGCTTCTTCGGCCCAAGGGCTGTCGGGCGATTGCGACGCGAACGCACGCCAATGCTCTTCGGCTTCGGCAGGTCGATGCAATTCGTCGAGCGTTCGGGCGAGATGATAATGCGCGTCGGCATAGTCGGGATGGTATCTTAATGCGCCCTCGAAGGCCGCGACGGCCAAATCGCGCTGGCCCGTCTCGGCCAACACGCAGCCGAGATTCGCGCGGGCCTCGACGTAGTTTTCGTCCAACTCGACGGCCATGTAATAGCGCTCGCGGGCGCCTGGCAAATCGCCGAGCCGATAGAGCAGTTCGGCCACTTGGAAACAGATTTCGGCCTTGGGCCCGACGGCGGCCATCGCCGCGCGATACATCTCGGCGGCGGCGACGAGTTGCCCGTCTTCCTCAAGTTCGGCGGCCAAGCGGCACATTTGGTCGGGCGAGGTCGGCACCGCGTGCGGCGGCGGCATGGCCTCGGCTTCCTCCGCGTCGAAATCGAACCGCAACTGTCCGCCCGGCTCGAGCAGGCCGTCGCCTTGCCGCAGCAAAATCTCCTTGCCGTGAATGATGACGGAAAGCTGAGCCAGCGGCCGAGCGACGCCGGGCAAATAGCGGGCGAATGCTTCAAGCTGCCGCTCCATCGCACGCGGCGACACGCCTGCCGCAAGCAACTCGGCCAAACGCCGCGCGGTCGAAACTTCTTGGAAATCGAAATACGGCAGCCGCCGGACTTCGCGCACCGGCACGATCAGCCCTCGCCGATGCCAGCGTCGAATGACCGCCACCGGAAGGCGGAGCAAGTCGGCCAGCATGGCCGGCGTGTAGAGCCGATGGATCTCGTGCTGCGTTTCGACCAGCCCCAATCGCTGCCAAAGTTGGGTTTCCGTGATGACTTCGATCGCGCCGGCCTCGATCTGCCGCTGCGTGGCTTCGTCAAACCACTCGTTTTGGTCACCGGTGGCCGGCAGCGGAAACTCCTCCTCGCCGACAACAACGAGATTCGCCGAGGCATCGGGCTTTTCCAGGACGGCGGCCCCATGTTGCCGGGCCAACTGCGCGGCATCGCGCTTCGCCATACTGGCCAATTTGCCCACAAACGCCACGCGACGGTCGTGAAGCAGCTCGGACGCGTTGGGGGCTTGGGGTTGATTTTCGGCTGTTGGCATGACGGCAAGGGCGTGGCCGTGTGAAGATGGGAAAACGGCTCTCTGTATAACCGGCCGACCGGCGGGCGTCAATGGCGTGCCACTGGACCGCCGCTGGGCGTTCAAGATTCGTCGCTGCGCTCAGCAGTGACAGTTTTAGCATTCTTCCAAAACCCCTAAATCATCCAATCTATCGGTTTTGCACATTTCGCTCTTGGTGGTTCGTGGGCCGTGGGGTTATAATGCCGCCCCGTTTCAAATCGCAAACGACCACGAAATTTACGATTGTGTAATTTTTCCGCGCCAATTGCAGACATCGAACGTATAGACCTATGGGTGGGCGATCACAATTCTTCCGCCGAGCTGGAACGGCGTAATTTTTTCCCAGCAGAGAGTCTTGCCATGAAAAAGAATATAACGACCCTGTTAAGACCGATCCTTGCAATGCTGTTTCTGTCGAGTTCGCTGTTGGCCGCTCCCGGCGGCGGTGGATATGGCGGTGGCCACGGCGGTGGCGGCGGTGGCGGTGGCGGTGGCCACGGTGGAGGTGGCGGCGGTGGCGGCAGCGGCGGCGGACACGCAGGCGGTGCGGTCGGACACGCCGGCTCGGCCCACTTCGCCGGGCCAGGTCGCTCTTACGGCGGCGGACCGGGTCATCCCGGCTGGGCCGGCCACGGCGGACCGCATGGCGGATGGTATCACGGCGATTGGGGCGGCCATTACCATTGGGATCATCCTTGGGGATACGGCCCCTGGGCTTGGTCCGTCGGTTTCGGCGTCGGCTTCGGTTTGGGCGCCGTCGTGTGGGACGCCCCTTGGTATTGGGGATACTATCCGTATTACAACCCTTATTACACCAGGGTCGTCGTCATCGACGGCTCGACGGCGATCGACTATTCACGCCCGATCATCGTGGCTGCGCCGGCGGTTCAAGGCGGCATCGCGGTCACGAATCCCGAGGCCGCAAGCCAGTCGGTCGAGTATTTGGATGCCTCGCGGAAAGCGTTTTCGTCGGGCGACTATGCAACGGCCATGGCGCTGGTCAACTCGGCCATCGCCAAGCAGCCGAACGATCCCGCGTTGCATGAGTTCCGCGGTTTGATCCTCTTTGCAACCCGGCAATACAAAGACGCCGCGGCGGCGAACTATTCCGTGCTGTCGATCGGTCCCGGCTGGGATTGGGCCACGCTTAGCAGTCTCTATCCCGACGTGAATATTTACACGGCGCAACTACGCGAGTTGGAACGCTACCGGAACGAGCATCCCGACGCGGCCGAGATGCACTTCCTGCTGGCGTATCATTACATGAGTTGCGGACATTCCGATGCGGCGGCTGGCGAGTTGAAAGACGTCGTGCGTCTCAGTCCCAAGGATCAGTTGTCATCGCAATTGCTCGCCGCCTTGGCCGAGGGCAAGTCGAGCGCCGCGGGCACGCCGATGGCGCCGCCGCCCCCGATCAAATCCATCAAGCCGGTCGAAACCGCCGACCTCCTCGGCGACTGGGAAGCCTCGCGGTCGGACGGCGCCTCGTTCGCCTTCCAAATCGGCGCCGACAAGACGTTTTCGTGGCGGTTTACGCTGCAAGATAAAACGCAGCAGTTCACCGGCACGTACACGCTGGCCGAGGGCACGTTGATTTTGAAGCAAGGCGGAAATCCGACGATTATCGGCCAAGTGGCCTTGCTCGACGGCGGCCGCTTCAATTTCAAGCTGGCCGGCAGCAATGGCGCCGATCCCGGTTTGACGTTCAGCAAGAGAAAGTGAGCGAGGAAGAAATCGACCGCGACATTGATCATACTAATGTCGCATTGCTCCAAGGGGGCGGGATGTCAAAACTCCCGCCCCTTTGTTTACTCCAGTCTCCTTTGTTTTCGCTTGCCGGGAGAATTCTTCATGCGACATTTTGGGCTTTGCGTCATCGGACTGTTGCTTGCCGCTTGGACCGCGTCGGTGTCTGGAGAAGATAAAAAAACCGCCTCGCCCGAGGAAGCGTCTCGGCCGGTCGGCGCGTTGGGCCGGCCGGAATGCTTGACGTTCGAGGGCAAGACGGTCTTCTCGCAGCAACAACTCCGCGACGCCCTATTCGGCGATTTCGATGTCTTCCTTGCCTCCCGTTCCCCGAAACCGCTGAACGAGTATCTGGCCTTGCTCTCTGCGAAGCTTGAAAAGGGATATCGCAACGTGGGCTTTCCCACCGCGCGCGTTCGAGCGTCGGTGTCAACAGATGGCGGCAAGGTCGTTCTGAAAATCGACGAAGGACCACGCTATCGAGACGGCGGCATTCGCGTCGCTGGAGCCAAAACCGTGCCCGTGTCAAAATTGATCGAGCGATTGGTCAACAAACACCCGCCGAAAGACGCGACGACAAAAACATTCGTTGAGCGCAACGGCAAGATGGAGCCGGTTTGGATTGACAAGGACGGCAAGGAGCAGAAACTGTCGGACGCGGTGTGGGAACGCCGCAAGCCTGCCTCGTTCTTGGCGGAAGACGAGCCGGAATCGAAGCTGCACGAAGACATCTCCGACGCCCTGGCCGATTTCGGCTACTTTTTTGCCAAGTTCACGGCCGCCATTCTTCCCGACACGGAAACCAAAAAAGCGGTTCTGATCGTCAACATTTCCGACGAGGGACCGCGTTGCATGTTGGATGATATTGAAATCTCGGGCAACAAGCGAAACAGCCGCGAGGAAATTTTAAAATATCTTGCGATTAAGTCAGGGCAAGCATTGACCAACGAGGAACTGACCCGCATTCGCACGCTTTTATGGCGATCGGGCCGATTCATTACGTTCGATGTCTCGCCCGTGCAGCCGGCCAACCCCGGCGAAAAGAGCCGATTGGAAATCAATTTGGTCGAGCTAAAAGACGCTCCGCTGCTGGCCAAGCCATTTTCGCGTGAAGAAGAGATTTTACAGAAATTTCGCGATTGGATTTCACGGCCCGATCATTGGGACGGCGATTTGTGCATGCACCTCAACAACGAAACAGTCGAGAAAACCGTGGTCATCTCGCCCAAGCATGGTACGCTGATGGAGGTGAACTATCGAAAAACGCCGACGGCGAAACCGGTGACTTACTCAGTAATCGTGTCGCCTGACGAAGTGGGAATATACACCATCGGCGACGGCCGGCGGTTGACGTTTCCCTCGCCAAAAACACAGATATATGCGTCATTTACGTTGCGGCTCGACGAGAAGGCAAACGAACTGAAAATGTTACGGCACTCCTTCGTATTTGGCGCCGGATTTAATTCCGAAGAATCCGATTCGCGGTCGCCGATCCGATTGGACGTTGACGTGTCGCCCGTGCTGGCCGTCGATATGGTGCATGGCGATGATGCGAAGTGCTCGATCCACGACGGGATTCTGACCGTGACCAGCAGCAACGACTGCGGGTTGCGGGTTGACGCCACGACGGGACGACTTGTCGAACTTGCGTTCATGGATGACGAAGAGGATTCCCAAAAGGACTCCAAACCCGATAAGAAGGCCGGCAAAAAAGCGGACGTTCCGCGAAAAAAGGCCGATAGCATCACGTTCCGTCGCGGCGAATTCCAACGTCGCGTTGAGTCACTACGCGCGACCATGGCGAAACAGCCAAATTTTTACCAGGCTGGTCGGCCGGTTAGTTCCTTGTTGGCGTTCACCTTCGAGGAAGACTTTTTCTGGAAGTATTGGGAACTCAATAAGAGCAAGATCGGTCAGAAGAGCACGCGGCAGGTGTTGCGGCGGCTGCTTGACGAAAAGGTTTGCGAACCATTGGACGAGATGGTGTGCAAATTGTTCGCCGACAGCGACGAGAACGATTTTACCATTCCGCAGCGGTCAGGGAACGGCAATCCGACTTTTAAGGCATTCGCCGTTTGGGCATGGCAGCTTTCGCGGCGGTGTTTTCCGCCCGATTCGTGGCCCGACATCATTTGCCGCGCTCTGATCCTCGACATCATCGGCCAGGAAAACGCAGCGGAGGAGGATTGGCAACAACTTCTGCGGCCCGGCGAGCTTGGACCGCTTGGCTCGTTGGTTGTGCCCCTATTGGCCGAAAAACAAAATCCCCAGTTAGCCGATTTGGTTCGCAAGCGAAGCGAACAGCATCTTTCGGTCGAAGACGTTCGCAAGGAATATCCCACGTTTCTCGATCAGAAATATCCTGTCGGAAGATGTTTTCGACGCTTGATCTTGTCGCTTCGCAAGCTCGACGATGCCGACATCCAAACGCTTAGCGAGTTGTTGCCCGACAAATCGGCTGCCGCGTTTCGACACTGGGCCGATCATTGGCGAAAGGATCAAAAGCAATCGGCCGATCAGACGATGCGGGAGTTGTTGGATTCGCTTTGGCAATTCGGCATGCATGATCGCGGAAGCAAGAACACGGAGGAAAAATGAGAAATACCGGGTGCGGAATGCGAAAACTCCTGCCCCTGTTTTCTTTCCAGATCGCCGGTTTCGGCTTATCTATCCTTCGGGATGGGTTCGCCGCCGTCGATCGTCAACATCGCCTTGACAATCTCGGGATTTGTTTTCTCGTCAAGCCCGTTGGACGGAGCCGTCGCAAAACAACACATTCGCTCCGCCGGGGTGATTGCCGCCACGTTTTCACCTTCCCCCCCGCAATGGGGGCGTTCCGATGGTTCTGACGTGAATGCGTCTCCTTTTTTCACGCGATAGAGGTATTTGCCTGCCTTCAGAAACCATCCCAGGCCAGCCGATCCCTACAATAGGGCTAGCCAATCCCTAGAATAGGGAATGTTGCAAGAACTGTCAACCAAAGAGTCCACCTGCTCCTCAGGCCATGTCAACCGTCATTATTTCGGTAATTTTGACAGTCAAGGCCGCCATTTGCTGGACGTTGTTGTCAAAACTGCGCATAATAAGGGTTGGAGAATCGAGGCAAAGCGTGTGGCGCGGAGATCCTTTTGCTGCGGTGATCGGTAGCTGGAGGGAGCAATTCTGGAGGCTTGGGCTGGAACGGCTTATTCTCGCGATCGCCCTGTTGGCCGTGCTGGTGGCGGTGGCTTGCTACGTTATTTGGAAAATCCGCCCCAAATCGGTACAAAAGGAACTCTCGACCAGCCAATGGCTGTCAAAATACGGAGAATTGCATTCCAGAGGTGAGCTAACCGACGAGGAATACCGAACAATAAAGACGAAGTTGGCCGAACAACTCCAGGATGAGTTAAACAATAGCGGCAAAGACGGTTAGAACGACTGTCGTCGATCGCAACGCAACTGCGGTTTGGCGAAGTTCTACCGGCCCGGCGGGATTCGGGCTTTTTTATCTAATGAGGCCAGGAAACCGTAACACACAACCGGTCGTAGAATAAGCAGCGCGAAAATTTATATGCAATGCGAAGCGGAATGACTCCCGCCGCAACGTGCGGCCAGAGTTTTTTCATTCCAGCCCGCCGGCAATATAACAACCGCGACGCGGAAAGGAACGGGCATGCCGTCAGGACGGGATTTCAACAACGTAGGACGCCGAGGAACCGGCACCACCAAGAAAAACGCCTTTTGCTCCTTCTGTCGCAAGAGCTACCGCGACGTCGGACCGCTGGTCGAAGGGCCCGGCGATGTCTATATCTGCGGCGAGTGCATCGACCTTTGTCAGTCGATTCTCGAACAAGAGCGAAAGCGACGCGGAACGAGCAAGCCGTTGTTCAGCAAGATTCCGACGCCCCGCCAGGTCGTCGCCCAATTGGATCAGTACGTCATCGGTCAAGAGCACGCGAAAAAGGTGCTTTCCGTGGCGGTCCATAGCCACTACAAGCGGCTGATGCATGGCGCCAGCGGGGCCGCCGACATCGAGATCGACAAGTCGAACATTTTGCTGATCGGCCCGACCGGTTCCGGCAAAACGCTTCTGGCCCAAACGTTGGCCCGAATCCTCGACGTGCCGTTCGCTATCGGCGACGCCACGACGTTGACCGAGGCCGGCTACGTGGGCGAAGACGTCGAGAACTTGCTCCTGAAGCTGCTTCACGCCGCCGACTTCGACATCGAATCGGCGCAGCGCGGCGTGCTTTACATCGACGAAATCGACAAGATCGGCAAGACGAGCCAAAACATCTCGATTACCCGCGATGTGTCGGGCGAGGGCGTCCAACAGGCATTGCTCAAAATGCTCGAAGGCACCATCGCCAACGTTCCGCCTCAGGGCGGCCGGAAACATCCCGAGCAGCAATACATTCAGATGGACACGAGCAACATCTTGTTCATCTGCGGCGGCACATTCGTCGGACTCGACGACATTATCGGCCGCCGGTTGGGCAAACGCACCATCGGCTTCACGCAAGAGGGCGTCGGCCACGATCAGCTCGAACAAGGCGACTTGCTCCAGCAGGTCACGAGCGACGACATTCTGCAATTCGGCATGATTCCCGAATTGGTCGGTCGCTTGCCGGTCGTTTCCGCGCTCAGGCCGCTCGATGCCGACGCGATGGTTCGGATTTTGACCGAGCCAAAAAACGCTTTGGTCAAGCAGTATCAAGCGTTGTTCGGCATGGAAAACGCCGAACTCGGCTTCACGGAATCGGCGTTGCGATTGATTGCCGAGCGCGCGATGGAGAAAGAGACCGGCGCGCGGGCATTGCGGTCGATCATCGAGGACGTGATGCTCGACCTCATGTTTGAGTTGCCCGACCAACCCGCCGGCAGCCGTTACTTGGTTACCGAGGACGTTGTTCAAGGCCGCCAGCAGTTGGTTCCGTTGCCTGCCGAGGCGAAGAGCAAAACGGCGTAAACAACGAAGATCGATGATTGAAAATTGAAGAACGAGACAACACGTTGGTTCGGCGGCGATGGCTGCCGGACCAACGTGTGTTTTTTGGCGGACGTTTGCCGCCTGCAACGTGAGAACTGAGAACTGACCGCTGAAAACTTTTTTCCCATGCGTTTCTTTCTCGCCGGAATCATGCAAGGCTCGCATACCGCGGCGAAATGCCACGGCCAGGAATACCGCGCTCGCCTTGCGCAGTTGATCGAGAGCTATTTTCCCGGCGCCGAAGTGTACGATCCGCACGTCAAGCATTCGACATCGCTCAGTTACGACCACGAAACGGGCCGGGATGTTTTTTTCCGCCACAACCGCATGTGCCGCGAGGTCGATGCGCTCGTGGCGTTCGTGCCGGAAGCGTCGATGGGCACGGCCATTGAAATGTGGGAGGCCTATCAACACGGCGCGGCGGTCATCACCATTAGCCCTTTGCATCGGAACTGGGCCGTAAAGTTTTTGAGCCACGCCCTTTACGCCGACATGCCGGCGTTCGAGGCCGCCATGCAATCCGGCGAAGTGGCACATCGGATCGAGGAAGTGCAAAAACAGCACCCCCGTCCAATAATGTGACATTTTTTGGTCCGCCGTGCGTGTTCAGGGGGGTTGCAAACTCCCAGCAGTTGTGTATCTTAAAATTCTATGCAGGGAATTCTGTTCGGATACAATCTGGACCCGATCACTTGGGCGTATGTCTCCTCGCTGATGATGATCGGCATTTATTTCAAGTTCCGCCGCTTTTGGAGCGTGCGGAAT
>CAZWNM010000017.1:0-11934 GCA_964635765.1 uncultured Planctomycetaceae bacterium
CCGTCGTTGCCCATCTGCGACGACATGTACAACATGCCTTCGACGCCGTTGACCTGCTGCTCGATCGGCGCCGCGACGGTGTCGGCTACGACCTGGGCGCTGGCGCCCGGATAGACGATCGATACTTGAATCGACGGCGGCGTGATCTGAGGATACTGGGCGATCGGGAGCCATATCAAGGCGATCGCGCCGGCCAGGGTGATGACCACCGAGACCACCGTGGCAAAAATAGGGCGATCGATGAAGAAATGCGAAAACGAAGCCATGCCCATCGCCTCTTATTGCTTGGGCTTGCCTCCTGCCGCGGGCGCCGTGGGAGTGGCCGCCGCACTACCCCCGCGCGGTTCGCTGGGATTGGCCGCCGGTGACTCGCCGGCGTCGGGCTGGTTCAAGGAAGGCATTAGCATCAGCTCCGGCTCGACCTGCTTCCGCACACTGACTTGCTGCAACCCGCCGATCACCACCCGTTCGTTCGCCTTCAATCCCTCGGTAATGACCCGAAGACCGTCCTCTTGCAGCGCGCCGGTTGAGACGCTGCGGCGTTGAACTTTATTCTCGGCATCGACCACATAGACGAACTTCAACCCCTGATCCGATCCCACGGCTCGGTCGATGACCAAGATGGCCGGATGGCCTTGGCCGATCGGCATCCGGACCCGCACAAACATCCCCGGCGACAACATGCGGACACCTTTGGCAGGCTTGGGGTTTTCAAAGCGACCGCGCACGGAGAGGCTGCCCGTATTGGGGTTCACCTGGTTATTGATGAAATCGACCGTTCCCTTGTGCGGAAAGTTGACCTCGTTCTGCAACGCCATGAAAACGGGAATCCCGCCCTCTTGGTATCGCTTGATGGAACCTTCGTTGATCGCCTTCCGAACGCGCAACACCGTTC
The DNA here is from genome assembly GCA_964635765.1 of uncultured Planctomycetaceae bacterium. Classification (GTDB taxonomy): domain Bacteria; phylum Planctomycetota; class Planctomycetia; order Pirellulales; family Thermoguttaceae. The sequence goes on from CAZWNM010000017.1 coordinate 896, forward strand.
CCTCGTCGATGTCGAAGTAGACGTACATCGGGTCCAGTGAGACAACCGTGGTAAGCAACGTCTGGTCTTGCACGACCAGATTGCCGAGCGTCAGGTAGTAGCGGCTGATCTGGCCGTCGATCGGAGAGGTGACTTTGGTGAAACTCAAATTGAGATTATAGACCTCCAAGCTCGCCTGAAAAGCTTTGACCGCCGCGTCCGCCTCGTCCACCGCCGCCTTGTCCTGGTCGAGTTGCTGAACGCTCACCGCGCCGGGCGTTTTGGCCACATCCTTGTCGCGGGCGTAATTGGCCTTGGCCAACGCAAGCTGTGCCTTGTAAAGGTTGACCTGTCCCATCGCCTGATCGTATTGGGCTTTATAAGGTCGGTCGTCGACCAGGAACAGCGTTGCGTCCTTCTCGACTTCCGCCCCTTCCTTGAACGGCATTTCCTTCAAATAGCCGCTGACCCTGGCGCGAACATCCACCGAGTTGACGGCGTTCGTCCGGCCGGTGAAATCGACGTAGTCGGTCACCTCACGCTCGATCGGAAGACTCACGGGAGTCGCCGGCGGCTTGGCCGTGGCCACTTGCGGCGTCTTCCGTTGGCATCCGATAACGGCCGCTAACAAAAGGCTGGTCAATACAGACAATGAAAAAATGGAGTTGCGGCACACGCGGAACGGTCCTTGAAAATGGTGCTTATATTCCGGGACGACAAACGGACATGTCGCCTTCCAGGGATTCTAACCCGCTGAAAGACGAAATCCAGGCGGCGGGTCGAGTCGGTGCGGCAAAGCAGCGACTCGCTAGCGGCTAAGTCCCTTAAGTATAACTGCCATTACATCTCACGGCAACCATGTTCTTTTAACTAATCGTCACTGTTTAACGCGCCTAGGTCGCCCAAAAGGATACCACCCGAAAAAGGGATTCATCTTGTTTTGTTAAGCCGGGAAAACCTGGCAATTGGGACCGTGCCGGTTGTTAACATTGTGCCGGTTTTCCCGAAATTGCCGATGATTCCAATTAGGTAGATTGTACCACGACGGTGTAACCGCAAGGACAAGGCCATGTTGAATCTCCGTAAATTACTCCCCCGCTTTGGAAAGAAGGCCAGCCGTGGCTCGGGCCTCCGTTTTGCCTGTTTCATGATGCTCGCCGCGTCGCTCTGCGGCTGCACGCCTTGCAAGGAGTATGTCCATAACGGATTCAAGGTCGGGCCCAACTATTGTCAGCCCACGGCGCCCGTCGCGCAGCAGTGGATCGACGCCGACGACAAACGCGTGCGAACCGATGCCGACGATTTGAGCACGTGGTGGACGGTATTCAAGGACGAAGGTCTCAATAGTTTGGTCTGCTGCGCCTATCATCAGAACCTGACGCTGCGCCAGGCGGGCTGCCGGGTGTTGGAAGCCCGCGCCCAGTTGGGCATCATCACCGGCCAACTCTTTCCGCAAACCCAAAACTTAGCGGGCGGATTCAGCCGCAACGCCGCCAGCCGGCAAGTCGTCAACGGCCAGACGGCCGTGCCATTTTACAATCAGTGGAATTACGGCTTCAACCTCAACTGGGAACTCGACTTTTGGGGTCGATTCCGGCGGGCGATCGAGTCGGGCGCCGCCAACCTGGATGCCTCGGTCGAGGGCTACGACGATGTCTTGGTTACCTTGCTTGGCGACGTCGCCACGAACTACGTGCAGATGCGCACGTTCGAGGGGCGAATTGAGTTTGCCATGGCCAATGTGCGATTGCAGCGTGAAACATTGACGATTACCGAAGCACGCTTCCGAGGCGGCACAACCAGCGAATTGGACGTCTACCAGGCGCGAAGCACCTTGGAGCAAACCGAGGCCGAAGTTTCCGAGTTGGAGATTAGCCTCCGGCAAACGATCAACCAACTGTGCGTCTTGTTGGGCATGCCGCCCGAAGAACTCCGGGCCAGACTCGGGCCGGCGCCCATCCCCGACGCGCCCGTCGACGTGGCCGTCGGCATTCCGGCCGACCTGCTGCGCCGCCGTCCCGATGTCCGCCGCGCCGAACGTCTGGCGGCCGCGCAGTCCGCCCTGATCGGCGTGGCCGAGGCCGACTTTTATCCGGCGATCTCCATCAACGGCACCATTGGATATTCGGCGCAACAGTTTCCCGATCTCTTCCGGTCGTCGGCTCTCAATGGAAGCGTTGGCCCGTCCTTTCAGTGGAATGTCTTGAATTATGGTCGCATCCTGAACAACGTTCGGCTCCAAAACGCCACGTTCCAGGAGTTGGTCGCGGCCTATCAGCAGACGGTCCTCAACGCCAATAAAGAAGTCGAGAATGGACTGGTGACCTTCCTCAAGGCCCAGCAGCGGACGAAGTTCCAGACCGCGAGCGTCAATGACGCGGAAAAGGCGGTCACGATCGTGCTGGCCCAATACAAGGCGGGCGCCATCGATTTCACCCGCGTCAGCCAGTTGGAACAGACGCTGGTGCAGCAGCAGGACGTGCTGACGCAGGCCCGCGGGGAAATCGCCACGGGACTGATTCAGGTTTACGAAGCCTTGGGAGGCGGCTGGCAGATCCGAGAGAACGGTTGCGAACCAACCGACTTGCCGCCGCCCGACAAGCCGATCCCGGCTTTGGAGAGCTTGCCCACGCCGATCTCCGAGCCGACGGTTCCTCCATCGCCGTAAAAGTCCCGTTCAACGCGACAATCAATAAACGGCCGCGCTCACGCCAACAAATTCGATTTTAGATCGACGCCCGTTTCCAGCACTGCTCCTACGACGGCGGAAAAATAAAGGATTTCACGCGAAACCTCTTCCAACACCGCACGGGCGTTGTACAACCCTCGCCGGCCGAGCAATTCCCAAAGCAAACTCGCTTCCGTGCGAACGCCCGAAGGCGGACGAATGGCCCACGACGCCGATTGCACGCGATCGGCGAAGTTGACATACGAACCGTCGCGTTCCGCAAACGCCGCGCCGGGCAAAACGTGCGTCGCTCGCTCCGAAAGCGGCGAGGGGAACAAATCTTGCACCACCAGCAGCTTCAACCGCTCGAATCGGCGCGCCGTCGCCTGGTCGATCCAATCAGTTTTATATCCGCCCGAGAGCCAAACGCCCTGCACATCGCCGGCGTCCAACATTGGCAGAAAATCGTCGAACGTTATCAAGCGATGGGCGAAATGTGAAACAATCGACTCGACGCCGCGTCGATTTGCGCATTTTTCGGCATGAACAGTGAAACCGCCTGGAAAATGCTCATCCTCGCCTTCGCGTGGAATTGGCCCAAGAACCAGGAAAGCCTCGCTGTCGATGCCGCGAATGAACTTGCACAATAAGAAAGCCTCTTCGACCGTCAACTGCGGCGAAACGACGGCGGCCAAACGCCCGGCCGCGCGAAGTTCCTCGCGTAAAACCGTTGGCAGCGTGGTCCAATCGAGCGCGGCGCCGTCGCGGCCGCGAGGCTCGGCGAGCCGGCGCGGATTGTGAACGTGCGGATAGTCGTACCGCCCATCGTTGCAAATCCACCACTTGTTGACGAACGGATTTTTTCGCGGCGTGATGCGATAGATGCGGTCTTGATTCTCCTCGATGCACGTCGAGCAGCCGGTCGAGCAGCCGGTGCAAACGCCATGATGCTGCCGCAGAAACCAAACGCGTTGCTTGTACAAAAAATCCTTGTCGGCCAACGCCCCGACCGGACAGAGATCGACCACGTTGCCCGAGAGATTGTTGTGCAGCGGGAAGCCGGGCATTACGTCGATTTCTTCGTGCGCGCCGCGGCCGGTGACCATCAGCTCGTGCGTGCCGCTGATTTCTGCGGTGAATCGCGTGCATCGGCTGCACAGGACGCAGCGATCGACGAAGAGCGCGACGTCGCCCAACTCGCGGCGACGGCTGGTGAACGGGCGAATGTCGGCCCGGCGCGACGCTTGGCCGTATTTGAAGTGATAGTCCTGCAACTTGCACTCGCCGGCCTGGTCGCAGATCGGGCAGTCGATCGGATGCCGCAGCAGAAGCCCTTCCTCGACCATCGCTATCGCGTGGGCGACTCGTTCGCTGTTGCTGACGATCACCATGTTGTCGGTCACGATGAGATTGCAAGCCGGCGTGAGTTTCGACTGCATCGTGATTTTGCCGCTTTTGGGATCGCGCCGCCCGCCTTCGACCAGGCACATGCGGCAACTGCCGACGACCGACAGCGATGGATGCCAGCAATAGTGCGGTATCTTGACGCCGACCAGCCGCCCGGCCTCGATGCCGTTCAGGCGTTGGTCGGCCGAGAGCGTCAGTTCGCGGTTGTTGATCCAGATGGTGGGCATGAAGAAAGGGATTAGGGATTAGAGATTAGAGCGTTTAGCCGCCGCGTCCACGCGGTGATTTACTGTCGGTTATTCTGCTCTTTGCGATTCATGGCACGTTCCTGTTGAATGCGATATCCGATAGCTGAGCCAAGAGCGATGAGACCAAATCCGACAAAACTAGGAATCGATTGGCAGCAAGAGCTAGAAGCCACCACGATGCCTAAACCAAAGCCTGCGATAATTCCACTGCAATACTCGCCCGTGATTCGAACGTGGCGAATATGATACCACTTTAATTCCGGTTCGTCTTGCGTATTATCCGGCGGAACATCACCCCAATTTTTTGAGGGCGTAGACTTTTTTTCATCTTTGTCATCCATTGTGCAACCTCCGGAGATTTTCGATTGTTTTCCATGCAACATACTCAAAAGAACTCAAAGATACGCGGCGCAGAGCCGCTGCTTCACATCCTAACCACTACCCACCGCCGCCGTCTCCTTGTATCCGTTCGGATTCGTCCGCCCGATAAACTCCTCGAATTCGCCGCGAAACTTGCGAATCGCGGTTTTGATTGCCCAAGCGGCGCCGTCGGCAAGACCGCAAATCGTCGTGCCGGGCATCACGCCGGTCGTGTCGGCGATTTCCAACAGCAAATCGAGATCGAGCTGCCGGCCTCGGCCCGACTTGATGCGTTCGACCATCTGCAAGGCCCAATGCGTGCCCTCGCGGCACGGCGTGCATTGGCCGCAACTCTCGTGCGCGAAAAATCGACACGTGTTGTGCAAAAAATCGACCATCGAATACGTTTCGTCCAACACCACGGCGCAGCCGGTGCCAAGGCCGAGACAGCCGATCTTCATCGGCGACGAGAAATCCATCGGCGTGTCCAATTCCGCTTCGGTCATCACGCCGGTGCTGAGTCCGCCGGGAATGACGGCCTTCACGCGCCGCCCATTCGGCACGCCGCCGCCGAACTCGTCAATCAGTTGCCGCATGGTAATGCCGAGCGGGGCCTCATAACAGCCGGGCCGATTGATATGGCCGGAAAGCCCGAAAAGTTTCGGGCCAAAACTGCCGATGTCGCCGGGCACATCGGGCGCCGGCGGCACACCCAGCGAACGGAACCACCCGACGCCGCGATCGACAATGTGTTTGACGCATGCCAAGGTTTCGACGTTGTTGACGATCGTCGGCCGTCGGAAAAGTCCCTCAATGGCGGGAAACGGCGGCTTGATTCTCGGCCACGCCCGGCGTCCCTCGATGCTTTCGATCAAGCCGGTTTCTTCGCCGCAAACATAGGCGGCCGCGCCGCGATGGAGATGGATATCGACGGAAAACCCGCTGCCGAAAATGTTTTGGCCCGCGTAGCCGGCCGCGCGGCACTCGTCGATGGCCGCCTGCATTCGCCGGTAACACAACGGATATTCACGGCGGATATAGACGTAAGCGGCCGTCGCGCGGATGGCGTAACACGCCAGCAAAATGCCTTCGATCACTTGGTGCGGGTCGGATTCCATTTCGACGCGATTGACGAACGTGCCCGGCTCGCTTTCGTCGGCGTTGACGCAAAGATAAACCGGTCCCGGTCGGTCTTTCGGCAAAAACGACCATTTTTGCCCGGTCGGAAATCCGGCGCCGCCGCGGCCTCGCAATCCGCTGGCCTTCACCAATTCAACCACGTCCTTGGGCGACATTTCCTTGAGCGCGCGGCGCAGGCCCGAGTATCCACGGCCGGCCTCGTAAACGGCCAGCGTGTGGCTGCCGGGCTTGTGAAGGTTCGCAAGCAGGATAGGGGCAAAGGGCATGGAAAGTTGTCAGTTCTCAGTGTTCGGTTTTCAGTTTTTCGAGCAACGCATCGACTTTTTCCCGCGTCATATTCCCATGCAGCGTTTCGTTGACCAAAATCGCCGGAGCCTGCTCGCAGGCGCCCAAGCATTCGGCGAAATCGAGCGAGACGCGGCCGTCGGCGGTGGTTTCGCCGGGCTGAATGCCGAGCTTTTCACACAGGTGCGACAATAAATCCTCGCCGCCGCACGCCGCGCAACTGATCGAACGGCACACCCAAAGGCGATGCTTTCCATGCGGCCGATCCTGCTTGAAAAAGCCGTAAAAGCTGAGCGAGTCTTGCACTTGGGCCGGGGCCAATTCAAGCAGTGCAGCGAGTTCGACCACCGCTTCGAGCGGCACATAACGCAAACGGTCGTTTACCAAATGCAACGCTGGCAGCACGGCCGCTTGCTTGGTCGGATAGCAACGCGAGAGACCATCGATCTGTTTGCGCAGATCGGCGTCGAAAAGTGCAGGCGTCGTTGATTCGATGCTCATAAATACGCCGCGTGGACGCGGCGGCTAAACAATTAGCGATCTAACTCGGCGGCGATAACGTTCAAACTGCCAAGCACCGCCACGATGTCGCTCAGCGTGTGGCCGCGGATCAAATGCGGAAAAGCGGCAAAGTGAATGAACGACGGCGGACGACAGCGGGCGCGATAGGCGCGGGGGCTGCCGTCGCCGACAATGTAAAAACCCAACTCGCCGTTCGGCGCCTCCGTGGCACAGTATATCTCTTCGCTCGGCGTCGCAAAACCCCGGTTGCTCATCGTCAACTCGAAATGCGTGATCAAGCCCTCGATCGTCGAATGCACCGCCGTTTTCTGGGGCAAAATCACACGCGCCGCGGAAGGGGACACGCACATGTTTTCGGCCGGAGTTTTTTCCGCTGAAGACGACTGTCGGCCGAAAAATGTACCAGTCCCCGCGTCGCCGACATTGATCGGCCCGGGCGGCAAATTGTCGATCGCCTGGCGGATGATTTTCAGGCTCTCGCGCATCTCGCCCATGCGAACCAAATAACGCGAGTAACAATCGCCGGCCGTGGCGCAACAGACGTTGAAATCGAAATCGCGATAGGCCAAATACGGCTCGTCCTTGCGCAGGTCGCGCGTGACGCCGCTTGCCCGCGCCACCGGGCCGCTGCAACTCCGGTTGATCGCCTCGCCCTTTGTCAGCACGCCGATGCCGCGCGTGCGATCGACGAATATTCGGTTGCGATTCATCAGCCGGTCCATGTCGTCGAGCGTTTTGGGAAGTTGCTTCAACAACTCGCGGATCATTTCAATCGCCTTCGCCGAGGCATCGTTCATCAATCCGCCGACGCGGGTGTAGCTGTTCGTCAGCCGCGCGCCGCAAAGGGCCTCGAAAATGTCGCAAATCTGCTCGCGCGGATTGAAGGCGTAAATGAAATGCGTAAAAGCGCCGGTGTCAAGTCCCATCGCACCTAAACACAACAGGTGATCGCTGATGCGGGAAAGTTCGCTGACGATGACGCGGATATATTGGCAACGCGGCGGCGTTTCAATGCCCAACAGCCGCTCGACCGCCAAATGCCACCCCACGTCGTTCGACATCGGCGAGACGTAATTCATGCGGTCGGCAATCGTCACGTATTGATTGAAGTCGAGATGCTCGCCGAGTTTTTCAAAGCCGGAATGCAGATATCCGATGTCGGGCATGGCATCGACGACCCGCTCGCCGTCGAGCTTGACCACCAATCGCATCGTGGTATGCGTGGCCGGATGTTGCGGACCGAAGTTCAGCGTCCACACATACGGCTGCGTTTCGTCGTGGGCGAGATTGCCGGACATCGGATTATTTCCTTCTCAAATACCAAAGCACAAGGAAATCATAGAGTCCATGGGCGATGATTGGCAAGAGGAGATTTCCGCTTGCGAGCCAAATCCCGCCAAGATAGAGACCGATAAGTCCGGCCAACAGGGCGTAAAGCGGCGTGATGGTATGCAGCAGGCCGAACAGCATGGCGGTAAGAACAAGCCCCACCCATACGCCCGAGGGCCCGCCGATTCGCTGGGCGACGGTCGCTTGCAGCACGCCGCGAAAGAGCATTTCCTCGCCAAGGCCCGCCAAGGCGGCGATGACGGCCAATTCGCCGAGGCGGCACCGGCGGAACAGCGGCATCAGCTTTTTTTCGACGATCTCGGCGATTTCCTGGAACGGCCGCCAAGGACACTTGAAACACAGCCAAAACACCGCCAAAAGCGGCACGGTGGCGACGACGCCGAGCAGGACGGCGGTCGTTTTGACATGAAATGTTTGCAGCGGTGGCGTTCCGAGCAGCCACCCGAGTACCATCGCCGTCGGCACAAGGCTTCCCTCGAAGATCGCGGCGGTTAGCGGGAAGTTTTTCATGGAATAGGATTCGAGGCGAGCGGGAGGCGTAAGCATCCTGGCTGGGTTCATAATGCGGAGTTCAGAAAGTTTAGCCGCCGCGTCTCGGCGGTGGAAGTCCCCGGCGCCAGTTTCCAAGTCCCCCTGCGTATGGCCGGCATCACTATGCCCCTTGCAGACGACAGCGAATTTTGCTACTTTTTGACTGGGTCTTCAGCGGAGAGGCCGCGCGCCGAGATTGCCGGATGCGTTGCATTGCGCCGGAAGATACGCCTGTAAGCTCGGAGAATTATGAGCGACGAAGTCCAAAAACAAACCGACGATTCGCGTGGCGGAGCATTTTCGCCCGGTTTTTTGGCCCTCGTGGCGACTCAGTTCTTCGTGTCGTTGAACGACAACATGTTCCGCTGGATCGTCGTGCCCATCGGCAAGGAACTGTTCAACGACCAGTGGCGCACGATGCCGGAAATCATCCGGAAACACATGAACGCGGACAGCCTGGCGCTTTCGTTGGGCTTGGCGTCGTTCACGCTGCCGTTTTTGTTGTTTGCCGCAACGTCCGGTTTTCTAGCCGACCGTTTCAGCAAACGCCGCGTGATGATCCTTTGCAAAGTGGCCGAACTCGTCATTATCGGCGTTGGCGCGACGGCCGTTCACCTTCGCAATGCCCCGGTGATGTTCTTGGTTTTGTTCATCTTGGGCGGCCAGGCCATGATGTTTATTACCTCGAAATTCAGCGCCATTCCCGAACTGGTTCGTTCCGAGGAGATATCGAAGGCCAATGGGTTGATCAATATGGTCTCGATGGCCGCCATTATTCTCGGCGCATTGGCCGGCAACTGGCTGTACGACAAGCCGTGGCACCATTATACCGCCGCGTTGCTGGGCGTGGCTGCCTGCGGATTAGTAACCAGCCTGTTTATCGGAAAATTGCGGGCGGCCAATCCCACGCGGCCATTCCCGTGGAATCAGGTCGGCCAAACCACCCGCGACCTCTGGGAATTGATCTCGAAACGACCGCTGTTTTTGGCGGCGCTCGGCAGCACATATTTTTGGATGCTCGGCGCGCTTTCGCAAATCAACATCGATCAGTTCGTCACCAAGCATCTGTGTTTGGAGCAACTACAGGTCGGGCCGTTTTTGGGGCTGCTGACTATCGGCATCGGTTGCGGCGCGCTGATGGCCGGGTTCGTCTCGCGCGGCCGCGTGGAACTCGGACTAGTCGCTTTCGGCGGCTTGGGCATCGCAACCGCGTCGATCCTGTTGTCGCTCGTGCCGGGCGGCATTCCCGGCAAGCCGATCATGGTCGGGCACGACGCCCTTCCGATGACATGGTGGATTTTCGGCGGCACACCGCCGCTGCCCGCCGTCGCCGGCCGCTATTTCGGCATCGCGCTGCTCTTTTTGATGGGCCTGACGGCCGGCGTTTACGACATTCCCTTGCAAGCGTTCCTGCAAGATCGAAGTCCGCCGGCGTCGCGCGGCTCGATCATGGCGGCCTACAATTTTCTCACGTTCGCCGGCATGTTGCTGGCCGCCGGCCTTTACTGGCTGCTTTCGAGTCCGTTGCATCTGTCGTCGCGGGCGATTTTTCTCGTATGCGGCCTGACGACGTTGCCGGTCACCTACTTGATTATCCGTCGGCTGCCGTTTGAAACCGCGCACTTGTTGACGCGGATGATCGTCGCCAGCATGTATCGGGTGCGCATTGAGGGGCTGGAAAACGTGCCCGCCGGCGGGGCGCTCGTGGCGTCGAATCACGTCAGTTGGGCCGACGGCATCCTGCTGGGGCTTTCCACGCCGCGTCACCCGCGGATGATCGCCTACGCTGACTATTTCAACAGCCCGTGGCTCCACTGGTTCGGTCGTCTCGGCCGCATTATCCCCATCGGAACGAGCCGAAAATCGATGGTCGAGTCGATTCGAGCCTCGCGCGAGGCGTTGCGAAACGGCGAGCTGGTTTGCATCTTTCCGGAGGGCGGAATTACGCGGAGCGGAAAAATTGAGGAATTCCGGCCGGGCTTTCTGTCGATATTGAAGGAAACCGACGCGCCCGTGGTGCCGGTCCGTTTAATCGGCCTCTGGGACAGCATTTTCAGCTACCAAGGCGGCCGGTTCTTTTGGAAATGGCCCAAACACTGGCGATACCCCGTTACCGTTCGCTTCGGACAGCCGATTTGGAACCCGACCGACGGCGAACAGGTGCGGCAAGCGGTCATCGAACTAGGCGATCATGAGCGACATACGTCTTGAGGATTTGATTCTGCCGCGACGGTTTCTTCGCGTATGCCGTCTAAAAATGCGAAAACTCAAGGTGGCCGATTCCACCGGCGTGGAATTGACCAGAGCGGGCCTGCTGATGCGCACCCTGGCGTTCCGCCGATTGCTTCGCCGCGAAGTGCTGGCGGCCGACGAACGCAACATCGGCATCGTCCTGCCGCCGTCGGTCGCCGCGCTGGTGGTCAACGCCGCAGTCACGTTGGATTCCCGCGTCGCGGTCAATCTGAATTACACGATGACCTCCGAGGTACTGAACGATTGCATCGCGCAAGCGGGCGTTCGGCATATCCTGACCAGCCGCCGCCTCATGG
>CAZWNM010000018.1:0-11739 GCA_964635765.1 uncultured Planctomycetaceae bacterium
TAACCAAACTGCTCCAATCCTCCAATATCAGTTTTTCACCCCGTGAACGATTACCAAAGCAGCAAAGCAAATTGGAATCACGAGACAAGGATTAACGGACGTGTTGAAGCGGGAAGGCGTGGACATTTCTCAATTTACATCCCGCACAACCGTAAGTGTGAGGGCAATGCAGGAGGCACTTGCACAATGAGCGATACACGTCAACAAACCTTGCCTGCCAAATATGAAGCCGGTTTTTTGAGACGGCTCGATCCCAATACAGAATTATATGCTCGGCTTCAACGTGCATTTCAGACCATTGTAGATGATGTTAGCGGGGACGAGGCACTCGCGCATATTCAGCTTGCCCTAATTGAGCGGTTTGTGTTTCTTGAAGCGACCCTCCAATCTTGGGAGGCTGAGATTGCATTAAATCCGGCCTCGCATGAGAAGTTGCTGTCTAGGTGGATACAAGCCCTCAATTGTCTGCAAGGATTAGGGAGGAGTATTGGCGTCGAACGCATGGAAAAACGGAATGGCGTCACGCTCAAAGCATATCTTGAGGCTGCGGTATGAATATCATTGAAGCCATTAACGACCCCAACGTGTTCCGCACATTTCTTGGGCAAGATTTGTCCACATGGGAAAGATGGTTTACCGCGTTGAAAGTGCTGTACGGTCTTCATGTGACGCCATTGGAATACGAAATCATTGAAGAATGCACCCAACGCAACCCCATGCTCTTGCCTGCGGAAGGTTTCGATACGGCTCTGTTTCTAACCGGCCGCCGCTCGGGTAAGTCACGAACTGCGGCAATAATTGGGGCGCATGAAGCAGCCCTCGCCGGACATGAAAAGAAACTTTCCAAGGGGGAAACCGGAGTAGTTGCGATATGCTCACCGACCAAATGGCAGAGTCGAATCGTTCGGGACTATATCAGGGCCATTTTTGATACGCCTTTGCTCGAAAACGAAATTGAGGATGAAAGCGGTGCAGGGTTCACATTAACGAATGGCACAGAAATTCAGATTTTAGCAGGCGATTGGCGAACCATTCGAGGATTTACCCTCTTGGCGGCGATCGTGGATGAAGCGGCGTTTTTTGGCTGTGACGAGGACAGCTACGTCAAGTCTGATACTGAGCTAATCCGCGCCATAAAACCGGCCTTGGCAACCGTAGGGGGGAAACTAATTTCCATCACGACTCCTTACGCTCAAAGAGGATGGTGCTGGACTCAGTGGAAAAAACATTACAAGAATGACGCTGGCAAAACCCTCGTATGGAATTGCCCAAGCAGGACAATGAATCCCACGTTGCCGCAATCGGTTGTAGACGATGCGCTCGCGGAAGACCTTCAAGCGGCAAAAGCAGAATATCTCGGTGAATTTAGGGATGACATTGCCGAATTCTTGCCCCGTGCCGTGATCGAAAATCTGGTTGTTCTGGGAAGGGCGGAGTTGTTGCCAAAATCTGATATTCGATACGTGGCCTTTGCAGATTTGAGCGGTGGTCGCCAAGACGACGGCGCCCTCTCGATTGCTCACCGTGAAGGGCGGAAAGTTGTAGTGGATTGCCTCAAGCGTTATCGGCCTCCGTTTAACCCGCATCTTGTTGTGTCGCAAATGGCCGAGGAAATAAAACGATTTGGCATAAGGGGTGTGACGGGTGACAACTATGCGGCCGAGTTTGTTGCCCAAGCATTCGAGGGTTGCGGTATTCGATACACGAAGGCAGACAAAAACAAATCGGCCCTCTACATTGAATTATTGCCTCGGCTGTGTAGCGGCGAAATCGAATTGTTGGATAACGAGACGCTAATCGCTCAGCTCGCATCTCTGGAACGACGCACGCGGAGCGGTGGCAGAGATTCAATTGACCATCCAAGCGGCGGCCATGACGACTTAGCCAACGTAGTTGCGGGCGTTGCCGAGGTGTCCATGTTGAAAAGAATCAGAATCGGGGCGTTGTAATTGCCCCATAAAACCAAGGAGTTGTAAAAATGACAGACGTAAACGAACTTACTATTGAACGACGGGTCGGCAATTTTGACAGTAGGCATGGGAATGATGCCATACGAATCGGCGGTTTGCTCATATTTTCGGACGGGGCAAGTCGTGAAGTTGCCATGTCAGGAATGATGAGCGAACCCCCGGCCGACCCACGCGAATGCTGCAAGGCGCAGATTCAGTACAGAGAGGAAAAGCTCCGGTCGGCACGCCGCAATTTTGAAGATATGAAAAGGGAACTTGTTGGACGGGCACAAGGCAATTTGAACGAGAAAATCCGCACTCCGCCTCCACCCTGCGAGGCCAATGTGGCAGTCCAGGAAATGGAGAGACTGCGTGGAATCGTCAGCACATGCCAATCAGACCTTGAACAAATCCGGCAGCAACTTGTCGTTGCCAAGCCCGAATGGCAGCAAAATATGGAAGCCTCTGCCGCAGCGAATCAGGAACGAAATCAACAGTTTATCAGTGCTATCAACGCTATTCAAATCTAGTAAAGGAGAAATGTGATGAATTATTACAATTACAGCAGCAAACGACGAGATATTCTTCCTCTGCCCGTTATGAATTTTTCAGAGGATGATTATAAGTCAACGCAAACTGAGGCAAAACGGTTGAGGGCTGCAACCAATAGGGACGTGATGAAACCTAGTAGATCACCAGCCCTGACTCTCAACGAACAAAACATCCTGCCGTTGCCCCAAATGGATTTTTCCTCGTGAATGACGTGTTTTATTTAGCGGATGGGTCGTTTGCCTCCCCTTTTTCCAGGGCAACGCGACCTATATTCCGCACGGATTGCTTGTCACCTCAGCAATCCGTCAAGCCGAGGGCGGGGAAGGTCGTTTACGATACTCCGACCTGAACTGTTGGGCTATTCCTCACCCAGCAGCCCCGTCCCTCGGAATTTTTTTGAGTTGTTGGAAATGATTTGGTCTAAATCGCTGTTTTTGCTACAATCACGGAGCAGCACGGTTCTGGAGTCATGCCCCGAGCCGGGTTGTTATGCCTTGACCGGCAACCACGCTGCTCCGTTTTTTTCGCTAGGTCAAGAAAAAGGTCAAGGAATTATGTCTACAGATAAAGCGGATTCGAAATTGCTGCGAGCGGCTGGCTATTGCCGCACAAGCGGAGAGGGCCAACGGGATAACACGTCTATCCCCAGCCAAAAACAAGATATTGAGTTGTTAAGCACTCAATCCGGCTGGCAGCATATTCATCACTATGTTGACGAATCCAAGACCGGCAGCAAGATTGCGGGCCGAGACGCCTTTCAACAAATGATGCGGGATGCCGCCAACAATAAGTTTGATGTGGTGGTAGTCTATGATATTTCGCGCTTTGCACGTGATGGTTTCGATATTTTGGAATCAGCCCGCACGTTGAATCGTGAGTATGGCATCCATGTTGTTGACACCAAGGGGCAATTTGACACCCGCAACCCTCGTCGGGTTCTCAATAACTACATTTTTGCCGGGGTAGCGGAGGATGAGCGGCTACGCATTATGGAACGGACGGCACGGGGGCGAATCGCTCGTGCCAAGGAAGGTAGACCGTGGTCCGGCACCCCACCTGTGGGCCGCGCATACGACAAGGATAAGAAGGAGTGGTACGTCACTGACAAGGGCAAAGCTATTGCCGATTTGTTGCGTCGCTATCTGGACGGCGAGGGAACATCCCGGCTAGCGAGGGGGATGGGTGTTAATCCATCCAAGATAAGCGAGTGGGTCCATCACGGCAACCTCGCCAGCCCGTGCAAAGTTCGTTTCCGCTTCCCGGACCTATGTATAGACGAATACGCGGAAGTACCCGGTCTGCCCGAGGTGGTCTCTAGTGATATATTGGAACGAGTTAAGACTCGCTTGACATTCAACCGCAGAAACAATCGCACCGACGTTAAAAAATACTACCTTGGCGGTTTTTTACGATGTGCCTGCTGCGGGAGGGCTTTTACGGGGTGCAACCCACGCGACGCACGGAAAAAATACCGTCATGCAAAAACAGGACCGGACTGTCCATTTAAGAGCGTGGATTGCGAAGAATTGGAATCTAATGTTTTGAATCACCTTTACAGTTTTTTTCTCGATGAACCCGCGTTTGATGCAGCCGTGCAACGTGCCGCGCCGTCCACGAATGACCGCAAAAACATTGAAGACCAGCTTACTCAAACGGACAAACGATTGGGGGCCATCACGCGAAAAATTAACAATCTCGCCATTGCAATTGGTGAAGGTGCTGATCCAATGTTGTTGATTGAGCACCAAAATCAACTGAAAACGGAAACGAAATCGCTTACCGACACAAAAGAAGAATTGACGAACAGGCTCGATAGTATGCCGAGCGTTGAACACACAAAACAGGCTGCTATGCTAATCCGCCTGCGATTAGCAATGGCGTATACGGGCAGAAATTGGCGAGAGTTGCCGTTTGAGGAAATCCGGGCGTTTCTCTTCTATTTGTTTGGCGAAAATCCTTTGAAAAGCAAAACGGGTATTTTGATCGGGAAAAACTCGAATGGGCAAATGGTTGTCACGTTTAAGGGGCGAGTTGACTTTTACCACTTGCTGGTGGAAGGTAGGGAACAGCCTCTCCACATGATCCAGATGGCAGAAAATTACAATAACGCGATGAAGGGCGAGTATCAGCGAGCGGTAGCCGTAGCAACCGCAAGGTTTCAAGCCGAAACCGCAAGGCAGCAAGCCAGAACTGCAATGCTGCAAGCCGTAAAACCTTTTACGGCTTACAAGTACGCCGGCTAAACTTTTTTCTAATCCCTAATCCCCATCCTCTAATCCCTGTTCCCCGGTCCTAACGCTGAAACTTCACTTGGCCGGCGACGATCACGATGGCGGCCCGGCCGATTAGCTCCCAACCGAGGAACGGCGAATTCGCGCTTTTCGACTGGAACTCGGCCGGATCGACCTTCCATCGGACCTTCGGATCGATGACGGTAATGTCGGCGTCGGCGCCGACGTGCAACGTGCCTTTCGGGATGCCGAGAATTTGGGCGGGATTCAATGACATCTTGCGAATGGCGGTCGGCCAATCGAGGTGGCCCGGCTCGATCAGCTTCGTAATGACCAGGCCCAAGGAAGTTTCCAGCCCGACGATGCCGAACGGGGCTTGATCGAGTTCCTGCATTTTCTTTTCGCGTGCGTGCGGGGCGTGGTCGCTGGCGATCGCGTCGATCGTGCCGTCGGCCAAGCCGGCGATGACCGCCTCGACGTGCTCGCGGCCTCGCAGCGGCGGATTCATCTTGAAATTGGCGTCGAACGTCCGCAGACACTCGTCGGTGAGCGTGAAGTGATGCGGCGTGGCCTCGGCCGTCACGCGCACGCCGCGGCTTTTCGCCCGGCGCAAGGCGTCGATGCTGTTGATCGTCGAAACGTGCATGATATGCAGCCGGCCTCCGGTGGCTTCGGCCAGCGCGATGTCGCGGCTGGTCATCACGTCTTCGGCGGCCGCCGGAATGCCGGCCAGGCCGAGTTGCATCGACGTTAAACCCTCGTGCATCACGCCGTGTTGCGTCAGCTCCTTGATTTCCGCGTGATTGAGAATCGGCCGATCGAACATGAGACAATATTCGAACGCCCGGCGCATCAGTTCGGCGTCGGCCACCGGCGAGCCGTCGTCGGTGAAAGCGACGGCGCCGGCTTCGACCAGCTGGCCGATTTCGGCCAATTCCTTGCCTTCGCGGTTTTTGCTGACGCACGCGGTGACGAAGACGTTGCAATGATCGGCGCGCTCAGCCCTGTCGAGCGTGAACTCGACGGCGCCTTGAGTGTCGATCGGCGGATCGGTGTTGGGGATGCAGGCGATCGAGGTGAAGCCGCCGGCCAGCGCGGCGGCAGTGCCGGTTTCGATGGTTTCGTCTTCCTCGAAGCCCGGCTCGCGCAAGTGGACGTGCATGTCGATCAAGCCCGGCGCGACGATTTTCCCGGCGACGTTGAAGACGGTTTCGCGGCCCGTCGGCTTGGCGTCGTAAGCAACAATTCGGCCGTCATCAACCAGCAGGTTTGTAACGCGGTCCAGGTTTTGCGACGGATCAATGACGCGGCCGTTTTGGAGGAGGAGCATCGGAGAGTATAGTGGTTGGTGGAACGTGGGTAGTGGGCGGTATTCAACGGCCGGAACACCGCTCGCGGTTCCATTCCAGCCACTAGCCACTAACCACTAGCCACTAATTGTATTCCATTCTACTCCAATGCCAAGGGTGGAAGGTTGTCGATAGACCGGATATAGCAACATGCCGGAGGTTTTGGAATGGGAAAGGAAACGGCCGTTT
The DNA here is from genome assembly GCA_964635765.1 of uncultured Planctomycetaceae bacterium. Classification (GTDB taxonomy): domain Bacteria; phylum Planctomycetota; class Planctomycetia; order Pirellulales; family Thermoguttaceae. The sequence goes on from CAZWNM010000018.1 coordinate 6,271, forward strand.
GTATCTTGCTCGTGCTGGCGGTTGCCACCGTTTTCGGCCAAACCCTTTGTCATGAGTTCGTCAACCACGACGACGACCGTTACGTTACCGCCAACAAGGCCGTGCAAGAGGGCTTTTCTTACGGCACTTTCTCAAAAACCCTCACCTGGGCGTTTACCAGCCGCACGGCCAGCAATTGGCACCCGCTGACGTGGCTTTCGCACGCCTTCGATTGCCGAATTTATGGGCTAAACTCCTGGGGACATCATCGGACCAACGTGCCCAATCAGAAGCACAGTGCAGAACTTCGTCTCACGAGACCCCTTTCGCCGTTTTCGGGTTGCGTTTGTCAGGCGTATTATTCCATCCATTTTTGCCGCTCACACGCAGTCATTCCAATAGCATTTTACTCGTTCCGTGCCGCGTTTCTCGAACGTAACGCGGCACCGCATAGCCGGGCAGCCGGGCGCGAAGTTCGGCCAATAGGGCGACGCCGGCAGCCACGGGCACCTCGAAATGCGCCGCCCCGGCCACCGCGTCCAATTGATGCAGATAATACGGAAAAACACGTAAATCGATCAGCCGTTCGCACAATTCCGCCAACACATCAACGCGGTCGTTGACGCCGCGCAACAGCACCGATTGATTCAACACCGGCACGCCGGCGTCAATCAACCGTCGGAATGCCGCGGCAACCGCCTCGTCGATTTCGGCCGGATGGTTTACCTGAACCACTACGATGGGCATTAGCCTGCTGCCACGAAGCGTGAAAAGGAGGCCGTCGCCAATCCGCTGGGGAATCATGATCGGCATTCTGGAGTGGATTCGCACCCGTCGTAAGTGCGGGATTTTGGCAAGCTCGGCGATGATTTCCGCCAATTTATCATCCGGAAGCGTAAGCGGGTCGCCGCCGCTCAAAATCACTTCGTGAATGGATCGGTCGGCGGCGATTTCGTCGAAAATAGACGAAAAGGCGGAAAATGCGCCGTCCGGGGGCAATTTGTCATACGGAAAATGGCGGCGAAAGCAGTAACGGCAATGGACGGAACATGCCCGACTTGTTACGATCAAGAGTCTGCCTTGATATTTCCGAAGCAAGCCGGAGCCGCATAGCGACTCGCCTTCCCCGAGGGGATCGGCGTCAAAGCCGGGCTTGGCGGCGGTTTCGGCCGCTTGCGGAAGTATTTCGAGCAGCAGCGGATCGGTCGGATCGCCGGGCCGAATGCGTGACAAATACGGCCGTGGGGCCAAGAGAGGAAACTCGCCCGACGCCCCGGCGGATCCGGTCGCCAGCGCAGGATCGAGGTTGAGCATGCGGCACAATTCGGCGGGACTGCGAACCGCGTCGGCCAGCGTCGATTGCCAATCGGCTCGGCCCTCACCGATCTGGCCCGAGCCGTTTTGCGAGGAATACGATTTACCACGAGTGCCATTTGCCATAGAGGCGAATCTTACCATAAATAAACCATTACAGAAAGCGAAACGGGAACTAACACGTGGCCAGCTACAACACCAGCGAATTCCGAAAAGGTTTGAAAGTTCAATTGGACGGCGATCCGTATATCATGACGGAATGCAACTTTGTGAAGCCGGGCAAGGGCCAGGCGCTTTACAAGTGCAAGCTGCGCAATCTGCTTCGCGGCACGATGCTCGACCGCACCTACAATAGCGGCGACTCGATCGAAGCCGCCGAGATCGACGAAATTCAGGCACAATATCTCTATCGCCAGGGCGAGCATTTCGTCTTCATGGACAACGAATCGTTCGAACAGCACGAATTGACGGCCGCACAGGTCGATGACGCTTGGCGGTATCTCAAGGAAGGCATGGTGTGCAGCATTGTGTTGCACAACGGCCAGCCGATCAGCATCACGCCGCCGAACCACGTGGTGTTGCGCGTCGAGTATTGCGAGCCTGGCGCGAAGGGCAACACGGCGACGAACGTCTGCAAGCCCTGTAAGGTCGAGACCGGCGCCGAGTTCCCTTGCCCGTTCTTCGTCGCCATCGGCGATCTGATCAAGATCGACAGCCGCACCGGCGAGTATTTGGAGCGGGTGAAGGAGTAATATCTTTGCCCCATCAAAACCAGCGTTAAGGGCGAGGGATTTTGACGGTGCGGTCGCAGATCGTTGCATGGCGACAAAATCGAGAACCATCCGCGCTCAGATGTGATACATCGGGTCGTTTTGCGATTTCGCCTGCTCGATGAGGTCGGCGAGCGTTAGCCCGCGAAGGACGCGATACTGCGCGGCGGTGACGTCGTTCCATGCCTGCCAAAGCACGCGAACAATCGGCGATTCAAGCGACGCGCTGCTGCTCTTGGCATCTTCTTCGAGCTTACCTTCGATAACTTCCATCACCCTGCCGAGCGAGATATCTTCGGGCGGGAGAAGCAGATGATAGCCGCCGGCGGCGCCGCGAACGCTCGTCACAAGGCCGGCGCCTTTGAGTTGCAATAGAATCTGAACCAAAAAACGCGGCGGCACGCCGTGCCGTTCGGCAATTTCACGAATCCGAACCGGCTCTTCCGATTTGTGTTGCATCGCCAGTTCCAGCATGGCGATACAGGCATATTCCGTCTTGGCAGAAATTTTCATGGGCTCTTTCTCGTTGCGGGTCGAATGTCGAAAACGCCGACGTTACGAACGATGTTCGGTTTGTCTACTTCACCTGCACGCCGTAGGGCATCCACGTCAAAATATGCTCGGAAAGCAATCGGCGGAGCGTTTGCGCCCGTTGCAACGCCTGCACGCCCTCGGGCAGCAGCGATTTCACGTCGGTCGACGCCGACGAATCGCCGAAAAGCTGCTCGAAGAACGTCTTTGGCTCGGGCAAGAGGAGCAATTCGACATCGGCGTCAGCCTTCAAACCCGCCGCCTTCTTCGCCGCGGCAATCGCGTCGTTGAGCGTGCCCAACTCATCGATCAAGCCGAGTTTCTTGGCCGTCTGTCCAGTGTACACTCGGCCTTGCGCCAATTTCTCGACCTTGCTAAACGGCATCTTTCGGCCTTCCGCCGCCTTGCTCACAAATTGATGGTATGTCTCCTGCAGCGCTTCGATCCAGACTTTGCGTTCGTCGGGCGTGAACGGTTGATTCGACGACATCGAACCACTATTGGCGCCGCGGGCGATCACTTCGGTTTTCAGGCCCAACTTGTCGTACAAACCGCGCGTGACCAGCTTGCCGCCGAGCACGCCGATCGAACCGGTCAGCGTGCAGGGCGAGGCGAAAATCTTTTGGGCGTTCATGGCGATGTAGTATCCGCCGCTGCCGGCGACATCGCCCATGCTCGCAATCAACGGCTTTTTGAGCCGCGTGGTTTCACGCCAAATCAAGTCGCTGGCCGCGGCCGAGCCTCCAGGGCTGTCGATGCGCAACACGACGGCGGCCACTTTCGGATCGCCGGCGGCTTTGTGCAACGCCGCAATTAGAGTCGTCGAACCGAGGGCGGAACTGCCTAATAGGCTGGTCGAACTTTTGCCCTCTACAATTTCCCCGACGGCGTAAATCACCGCGATTTTCGTCTTTCGGTCCCCCGCCGACGGCTTCACACCCGAAAAAATCTCGATGAGCTTCATCAGGCCGGAGATGCCGGAAAAATCGGTGTCGATTTTTTCCTTTTTGTAGTCGGTGACGAGTTTGATTTTCTCGACGTTGAGTTTTTTCTGAATCGCCTTTTGCAGTTGGTCGGCGTAGAGCACGGCGTCGATCAGATTGGCTTTTTTGGCGTCTGCGGGCGAAAACAGGCCGCGATCGACGTATGTTTTCACCTGATAATCTTTCAGATGTCGATCGGCGGCAATGGCGGCCAGCAGATATTGGTAATCGTCGTCGACCAGCGATTCGTAACTTTCGCGCAACGGGGCGCTCATGGTTTCGTTGGTAAGCGGCTCGAACGCGCCTTTGTATTTGCCCATGCGCAGGGCATCGAATTGCAGGCCGAGCTTGTCGAGCATGCCTTTGTAAAAGGTGATTTCGGCCCGCACGCCGGGAATCATCAACATGCCGGACGGCGGCATGACCACTCGATCGCAGGCGATGGCCAAAAGATATTGGCCGCTGTCGGCGGTGGTCAACTCGGCGTAGACCGGTTTGCCGGCTTTGCGCAATCGAGCGACGGCCGCCCGAAGTTCGTAAATCTTTGCCTGGCCGGCGGAGAGATCGCCGATTTTGAGCCAAACGGCGGCGACTTTTTTATCGGCGACAGCGGCATCCAAGCGTCGCAACAGGTTTGGCAGCGTCGGCTTGATGTCGCCCAACACACCCGGTTCCGACGGCTCCTCCGCATAGTCGCCGTCCAACTCCACGACGACGACCGTCGGCTCCTTCATCGGTTCTTTGGCGGCTTTTAACGCGCCGGCTTTCGGTTCCGCAGCCGTTGCCGCAAGCCCGAGAAAGAGGACAAGGAAAATGCACCCTAGTGGAACTGCGTAATCCGAAAAAGCAAGCCGCCGCATGGTCACATTCCTTATTAGGCAAATGGGAGAGAAAAGGATGATTACAACATTACTAATGTTAGTGTAGCGAAAAAAAACGTCAACGTCACCCCCTTTATGGCAAAATACAAATGCCAATATGGGTATAGAGGTTTGCATTTTTGGTCGAGTTTGGCCTAAAATATAAAAAATGGGCTGTTCGGCTGAAATCTAGCGAGGATATGCAATGCATCTACGTACTCTTTGTGCCGCGATCGTGGCAACGGTCGTCTCGGCCGGGCCGGTTTGGGCACAGTTCAAACAGGGCGGCGAAGAAAAGCCGGGCGGAATCAAAATCGGCGATAAATACGAAATTTCACGCTGGCAGGCGGGCCTGGTCGTCAAGGCCGTCGGCGGCGCGTGCAAGGGAATCTCTGGATATGTCCCCGTCCCTTATAGTTGGCCCGAACAGGAGGTCACGATTATCAAGAGCGGCGAGGAGGTTTCGCCGGAGGTCAAAATCAGCTACGAAACCGTGGATGGCGGCGCCCGTATCATGAACTTTCGGATTGCGCAGCTTCCGGCTGGCAAGGAGGTGAAGGCTATTATTACGTTCGAAGTTCGCCGCAATATCATTTTGCCGCCGGACGAGACCGACGGCTACGTATTTGCCGATGCCAAAAAATTGGCGACGGTTCGGGCGTATCTGGTGCCGAGTCCGCTGATCGAAAGCAACGACCCAAAAATCCGCGAATTGGCCAAGACGATCGGCGTCGATAAGGAAAAAGCGTGGGAACACGTCGAGGCGATTTACGATTGGGTTCGCGCGAAGATCAAGTACCAAGAAGGCCCGATCAAGGGCGCGTTGGCCGGCTTGCGCGACGGCACGGGCGACTGCGAGGAAATAACATCCCTGTTCATTGCCATTTGCCGCGCGGCAAACATTCCCGCCCGAAGCGTCTGGGTTCATAACCATTGCTATCCAGAGTTTTATCTGTTGGACAGCAAGGACGAGGGGCACTGGTTCCCGTGTCAATCGGCGGGCAGCCGGGAGTTTGGCGGAATTACGGAATT
>CAZWNM010000019.1:0-11735 GCA_964635765.1 uncultured Planctomycetaceae bacterium
GATGCCGTACGGCGGCCCCAGCGTCACAATGCCCTCGCCTTCCACCAGGAAATAGTTCTTGATCGGTCTTTCCGGCAGCGTTCCAAGAACGTCGATCTGCAAGGTGTCGAATGCTTCGATCCGATAAGCCGGCCGCGGCACGAGCTTCAACACCTGGATGGTCAGCATGTCCGGCGGCGCAATGCGATAGGCCGGCAGCGAAGTCATTGCCAGTTCTCGCGGCGGCGTCAACTCGGGCGAAACCGGCGTCGGCTGAACCGGCGTATAAAAATCAATCGCATGGCAGCCCGTCAGCGTCAGGAAACCCATCGCGAGTATTGCCAAGAGTTTTTCAATCATAACAAAGGTGACGCCTGATGAGAACGGTCCATAATTCGTAACATGCGCAATTTGAGTAGTTTAGTGAATTACTGAGCTGCCCGCCAACTCTTTGGAATCAGAATTATCGATATAATCGGCAAACTTTACCAAAGACTTTGTCTTTTTCCCAAACTAAAGCCCGCACATGAGTACACTCGTACGCGGGGCCTGATAGAAAGGCACGCACATTGCCTTTCTGCCCGGGCCGCGATGAGTGGTAGAATGCCGTTCGCACCGGCGTAAACTACCGACGATTACGAATCGTGTTGGGTCACAATTCGCTGCCGGCGGCGGTATTCACGCGGTGCCACGTCGGTCATGCGGCGAAAAACGCGGGCGAAATACTTGAACGATCCGAAACCGCTTCGATGGCATACCATCTCGACGGACATATCGGTTTCAGCAAGCAGTTTTTTCGCCCGGTCCATTTGAATGCGCAGGATCTCTTGTTTCGGCGTGCGGCAAAGGGTCTGCTGAAAACGCTGTTCGAGCGTTCGCCGCGACAGCCCGCTCGCTTCGACGACCTGGCCCACGTCGAGGCCGGCGCAGGCGTGCTCGCGGATGAAGCAAATCGCTTGGGCGACGTCGCCGTTTTCAATGGCCAGCGTGTCGGTCGATTGCCGTCCGATGATCGCTTCCGGCTGCACGCAAACGATCTCTTGTTTTGCCTTTTTGCTCGCCATCAATCGGTCCAACAGCGCGGCGGCCTCGTAACCGATCCGCCGGCTGCCCAATTCAATGCTCGACAATGGCGGAAAACTCACGCTGCACATCACCGAATCGTTATCGACGCCGAGCACCGCGATTTCCTCGGGCACGGCGATCCCCTTTCGCCGGCAGGCGGCCAGCAAGCGGGCGGCGTACAGATCGGAAGCGCAAAAAACGCCGCACGGCTTCGGCAAGGCGTCGAGCCAGTCGGCAATTTCACGCATCGCCTCTTGGTCGTTCTTCGCGGGCCGCCGCTCGCGCGCGGGAAAAAGGCGGCATTCGTATTCGCGCCGCAGCAATTCGCGCTCGAAATCGTTTTGCCGGAGTTGCATCCACCAGAGGTCGTCGGTGCAAAAAAACGCGAAGTTCCGAAATCCTCGATCGAAGAAATGTTCGACGGCCATGTTCGCCACGGCCGAGCGGTCGGGCGTCACGGTTGAAAATCGCCCGTCCGGCTCCGCGAACAATTCGACCGTCGGCAGCCGCTTGGCCAACAGCATTTCCAAGTCAGTCTTGCGCGTCGTGCGCGTGATGAGGCCGTCGCCTTGCCAATCTTTGAGCCACCGCGGCAGCGGATCGAGCAGGCTGCGTTCCTCAAAATAGATCGACCACGGCCCATGTTCCTCAACATATCGGCCAACGCCCTCGACCAAGCCGCGTCCGTAGGCCCGCGAGGTCTCGATCAAAAGGACGACGTGCCGCAGTTTTGGTTTTCGAGCGGTCATGTCGATTCCCCTGCCATGCCATTTTCGACGCCATGCGATTTCCGACGTTATCCCGTCATTCTACCATGCCCGGCTCGGCAAAAAAATCGAATTCGCTTTTCGCGGCTTTGCTACGTTATCGTGGGTGGAAATGTGCCGATACCACCCCCATGCGTGGTTTCTCCGATTTGTTCCAGGAATTGGCGAGGATTGTGATAGCAATTGTATTCCCACCTGTTGTGATAGGAATGATGAAGTCAAACACGCCCACGGTGCTCGGCGGGCATTCGAGTGCCGGCGTTGTGATGCCGCGGATCGGCGTCGCGGAAGATCGTGAAATATCGCACGAGAATTGCCAAAAGCGGGCAATTTAGGTCAATCTGGCACCGCTATAGGAATACCATCGGCCATGCTACCCGCGAACGCAAAAATGTTCGGATCGATCGAGTCGAAAATAAACCGCACCGATCCGTCGCCCAAGCCAAAATTCGCGCCGCGGGGATGATCGCTGCCGGGCGAGCCGAAAAAGCCGTTGTTCATCAATTTGCCCTTTGCAGGCGAATCGACGCAGGTCAGCGTTTTGCCGTCGCGTTGAAACATCGCGCCGGTCGTAAAGAGCGACGCTGGCCCGCCGATTGCCCATCCGTCCTTGCTGGTCCGCTGCGTGTCGGTAATCCGCTGCAACTCGCCGGTCATAATGGTGTTGGAAAGCCCGTCGCGTACTGAACCGAATGTTGTAGCCCCATTCACTTTTCCAAAAATGCCCCAGCTTGTTTCGGGCTTCGCATCGTCAGCTTGCGACCCAGCTTTCACCGGCTTAAACGACGGTCGATAGTGCATCGTGGCGTCGCAAAGGTTGTAGCCGGTCGAGAGCGAGAAGGCGGCATGGCGCCCGGCGCAGCCGCCGTAGTCGGTTCCGCCGCCCGTCCACGCCAACGAAAGCATCATGGCGTTGTCGCCCTGCCGAAGTCCGGCACGCCGCGACGGACAATAAAACGGCTCGAAGTTGTTTATCGCCGTCGCCGTATTGACGGTACCGCCACTGACGCCGTAAGAAAAATCCCACCTCCACGCCATAGATCTGTATTCGATGAACGGTAGTATTCGCAACAAAAGGCCGGTGCCGTAAAAACCGTGGCCCGAGCGACCGGCTTCGCCCCAAACGTCGTATTGATTGCCTGGAGCAATCGGAGCGGTCGAGCAAATTGTGCCCGGCGGAAAAACCTTGTTCGCCGTGGCGTAATTGTGAAGGGCCAAACCGATGTTTTTGAGATTATTCATACACTGTATCCGTCGGGCCGCCGTGCGAGCGCCGGTATCTATGCACGGAATAAGCAAGGCGAACAACACAAAAAGAACAACCAACACAACGATGCCTTCCGTCAGAGTGAAGGCCCAGCGACGATTTGAGGACCGCATGATGCCACCCCCGCAGGTTTTCAGTTTTCACCGAGTATCGCAACGCCGCAGGGCATTTTCGCACAATCGAACGAAAATGTCCAGCCGGAAGCGATTTCTCGGTGTCTTTCGCAGGCCGCCGATTCGCATTATACTGACGGGTTAAACGCGATACGCATCGCTGCACCGGGGCGTGTTAGCCCCCGGCTATTGTGATTTTTCTAATCCCTAATCCCTAATCCCCAATCCCTAATCCCTCCCGATGCGCCTCGCCTATAGTTCCAACGCGTACCAGAAATTCTCGGTCGAAGAAACCATCGCCCGAATCGCGGCGATTGGCTATCGGGGCGTGGAACTGCTGGCCGACGTGCCGCACGCATGGCCGGCGGGTTTGCTCGACGAGCAAAAAAACGCCATCCGCAAGTGTTTGCAAAAGCACCGCATGGCCATCTCGAACGTCAACGCCTTTATGATGAACGCCGTCGCCGATCCGCGCCAGCCGTATTGGCATCCCTCGTGGATCGAGCCGTGCCCAAACTATCGGGCCATTCGCCGCGAGCACACCAAGCGGGCGCTGCGGCTCGCGCGAGAACTCGACGCCCCGTCGATCCAAACCGAGCCGGGCGGGCCACTGGCCGACGGCCAATCGTGGGCGGCCGCCGCCGATGTGTTTTACGAAGAAATCATGCCGTGCGTCGCATTGGCCGAGCAATTGCAAACGCGGTTGTTGATCGAGCCGGAGCCAGGCCTGATGATCGAGACGTTCGAGCAGTATTTGGAGTTCGCCGCGCGGGTCGATTCGCCGTGGCTTGGGCTCAATTTCGACATCGGCCATGCGTATTGCATGGGCCAAGAGCCGGAGGTGTGGATCGCCCGAATGGCCCCGCACACGAAGCATTATCATATCGAAGACATCGCCGCCACGCGCAAACACGTCCATCTTGTGCCTGGCCGCGGCGCGATTGACTTTCCGGCCGTGTTGCGCGAAATCGCCAAAACCGGCTACGACGGCTGGATCACCGTCGAGCTCTATCCGTACCTCGACGATCCCGACGCCGCCGGGCGCGAGGCGAAGGAGTTTTTGGAAGGTCGAAGCTTGTCGGGTGCTTGAGCAAGAAAGCCATGTCGCCCGGTAGAGGGGATGTGGAATTTCTCGGCCGCGTCGGGTATCATCAAGGTTTTTGTGCGCGACGGAGTCTGCCAAGCGGTTTCCAGGACCGCCGAAAACGTCGCGCGATTCCCTTGAGTGGTGATTGTGAAAAATACTGCCCGGCTTTTGCTTAGCGGGAATTCGGCCGTGGCCCTTGCGGCCTACGATGCGGGCGTTGCGCTCGCAACCGGCTATCCCGGCACTCCATCGACCGAAATCCTCGAACATTTCAACGCCTTCGGCGGGCGAGCCCAATGGGCGCCGAATGAGAAGGTGGCCCTCGAAGTCGCCTTGGGCGCGGCCTTCGGCGCGGCGGCGGCGCTGGTCACGATGAAACACGTCGGCGTCAACGTCGCGGCCGACCCGTTGTTTACCGCCGCTTGCTCCGGCGTCGATGGGCCGCTGGTCATCGTCGCGGCCGACGATCCCGGCATGGCGTCGAGCCAGAACGAGCAAGACACGCGGCGCTACGCCATCGCCGCCGGCGTGCCGATGTTCGAGCCGGCCGATTCACAAGAAGCCTACGATTTTACGCTTGCCGCGTTCGAAACTTCCGCCCGATGGCACGTGCCCGTGCTGCTGCGCGTGACCACGCGCGTGTGTCACTCGAAGGCGTTGGTCGAGCCGCATCCGCCGGCTGAAAAACTACCGAGCAAGACGCATTTCGAGCGCAACATTCCCGGCCGCGTGATGATTCCGGCGCACGCAAGACCGGCGCATCGTCGGCTGCGGCGCAAGCTGGCCGAAATCGCCGCATGGAACGAAAACAGCCCCTTCAATGGCGTTGTGGAAGGCGGGCCGGTCGGCATTATCACGTCCGGCGTGACATTCATGCACGTGCGGGAAGCTTTACCGGACGCCGCCATCTTAAAGCTCGGCCTGACGCATCCGCTGCCGATCGAGCGGATTCGCCGATTCGCCGAAAAGTTCGATCGCTGCTTGCTGATCGAAGAAGGCGATCCGGTCTTGTTCGAGCAAATCCGCGCGGCGGGCGTTGCGGTCGAACAGAAACAGGAAATGTATCAATTTGGCGAATTGAACGTCGCACGGGTGCGTCGGATTTTGGCCGGCGACACGTCGCCCGAACCGGCGCCGAAGCCCGGCAAGCCGCCGGCGTTGTGCGCCGGGTGTCCGCATCGCGCCACGTTCAGCGTGCTCAAAAAACTCGATTGCATCGTCGCGGGCGACATCGGCTGTTACACCCTCGGCGCGTTGCCGCCGCTGGAGGCGTTGGATTCGCAATTGTGCATGGGCGCGAGCATCGGCATGGGGCTTGGACTGCGGCACGTTCTGCCGGAATCGGAGGCTCGGCGCGTCGTCAGCGTCCTCGGCGACAGCACGTTCATCCACAGCGGCATCACCGGCTTGGTCGAAATGATCTACAATCCGCCAACGACGGGACACGTCGTGCTGATTCTCGACAACAACACGACGGCCATGACCGGCTTGCAAGAGCATCCCGGCACCGGCCGCACGTTGGCCGGCAAGCCGACCGGACGGGTGATTCCCGAAGACCTTGCCCGATCGCTCGGCATCGGCGACGTGCAGGTCATCGATCCGGTGACGGAAACGGAGCGGCTGGAACACGCCGTGCGCGATGCGCTGGGCCGCAACGAGTTGACGGTGATTATCGCTCGGCGGCCGTGTGTGCTGGCAACGGCGAAGTTGGCGAAGGCGAAGAAATCAGCGGCCAGCGGTCAGTGGCCAGTGGCTAGTGAAAAGCCGCAAGCGGCTTCCAATCAGAAATCTGAAATTAGAAATCGGAAATCCTCCAATCCCCAGCCTCCGGCCTCCCATCTCCCGTCCCCTGTTCCCCCGCTCAACATCGTCATCGCGGGCCTGGGCGGCCAGGGCGTGCTGACGGCTTCCGACATTCTGGCCGAAGCCGCCGTGCTGGCCGGGTTCGACGTGAAGAAAGCCGACGTTCACGGAATGAGTCAACGTGGCGGCTCGGTGGCCAGCGACGTTCGTTTCGGCACGAAGGTATGGAGTCCGATGGTCCCGCCGGGCGAGGCCGACTTTCTGCTCGTGCTGGCGGCAGATCAAGTCGAAAACAACCGGCCGCGATTGCGCGAGGGCGGCATTTTGATTGCGCCCGATGCGATCGACCCGGCACAACTGCCGAACCGCCGCAGCGCGAACGTGGCATTGCTCGGCGTATTGAGCCGCCATTTGGATATTGACGTTGCCGCATGGCACGAGGCGATTCGCAAATCGATGAAGCCGGAATTGGCCGAGGTGAATTGTCAGGCGTTTGATTTTGGACGGGAGCCAACGGCAACATGAATGCGGCAAAAACCAGCGTCGGCGAGCCGAAAGCCCCAGCGAGCGTTCATCCCGCCAGCAAGCCGGATTTCATGCCGTTGGCCGAACTGCGGGAATTGCAATCGGCGCGGCTGCGTAACATCGTGCGGCGGGCGTACGAACACGTTGCGTTTTTCCGCCATCGCATGGACGAGCGCCGGCTGACGCCCGCCGACATTCGCGGCGTTGAAGACATCGCCCGGCTGCCGCTGTCGATCAAAAGCGACCTGCGCGAGACGTATCCCACCGGGCTTTTCGCAAGCCCCATGCGCGACATCGTGCGGCTGCACGCTTCGAGCGGCACGACGGGCACGCCGATCGTCGTCGCCTATACCAAGGCCGACTTGCAAGTCTGGTCTGAAGTGATCATGCGCGCCCTGCTCAGCTACGGGTTGCATGAAGGCGACATCCTTCAGAACTCTTACGGCTATGGCCTTTTCACCGGCGGACTCGGCCTCCACTACGGCGCCGAAGCCTTGGGCGCCACGGTTATTCCCATGTCGGGTGGCAATACCGAGCGGCAGATCATGATGATGCGCGATTTCGGCGTCACCGTCATTTGCTGCACGCCAAGCTATTTTTTGCATCTTCTCGACCGCGCCGAGGAGCTGGGCATCGACGTGCGAAAACTGCCGCTTCGAGCCGGCTGTTTCGGCGCCGAGTTTTGGACCGACGCCATGCGCCGCCGCATCGAGGCCGCCGCCGGAATCAAGGCGTTCGACATTTACGGACTCACGGAAATCATCGGGCCGGGCGTTGGCGCCGAGTGCCAATCGCAATGCGGGCTGCATATCTTCGAGGATCATTTCTACCCGGAAATCATCGACCCCGAATCGCTCGAACCGCTGCCCGACGGCGCCGAGGGCGAATTGGTTCTCACCACGTTGAGCAAGCAGGCAATGCCGATGATCCGCTATCGAACGCGCGATATCACGTCGATCGTGGGCGAGCCGTGTTCGTGCGGGCGAACGATCCGCCGCATCCGCCGCATCTCGCATCGCAGCGACGAGATGTTCATTATTCGCGGCGTCAATGTGTTCCCGTCGCAGATCGAAACGGCCATTTTGGCGGTCGAAGGCACCCTGCCGCACTATCAAATCGTGCTGACGCGGCGCAGGAACCTCGACGAGATCGAGGTGCGCGTCGAAGTGACGCCCGACGTGCTGAGCGACCGGGTCGGCGCGATGGAGAATCTGCAAAGCAAACTTGCTCGACAGATCGAACGCACCATCGGGCTTCGCGCGGCGGTAAGCCTCGTCGAGCCGCATTCGCTCGCTCGCAGCGAAGGGAAAGCAAAACGAGTCCTCGATCAACGGGAGCTATAAATTGTGAAAATTCATCAACTTTCGGTGTTTGTCGAGAACAGTCCCGGCCATCTCCAGGCGCCGTGCCAGGCGCTGGCCGACGCCGGCATCAACCTGGAGACGCTTTCGCTGGCCGACACCCGGCAGTACGGCATCCTGCGGCTGATTCTACGCGATTGGCAGCGCGCGAAGGACGTGCTCGAGGCCGCCGACTTTGCCGTGAAGGTGACGGAGGTCGTGGCCGTCGAGGTGCCCGACCATCCCGGCGGTCTGGCCGAGGTGCTTAAGGCGATCGAGCGGGCGAAGATCAACGTCGAATACATGTACGCCTTTACCGAAAAGCGCGACGACAAGGCGGTGTTGATCTTCCGTTTCGAGGATGTCGATGCGGCCATTGAAGCTCTAAAACATTCCGAGGTGAACATGGTCGATAACGTTGATCTGTAGACGTCGCCTTCCGAAGGAATTGAAAATTGGATCGGCCCTGCTCGCCGTAACCCTCTAGCCCTATTTTCCATCTTTTCGTACAATGTGCGCTCCATGTCCTATCGTTCCATCAAACACATGCTTGGCGAGACCAGTTTGGAGCGGAAATGCCGCTTCCTATTCGGCGCCTATTTGCTGGTTCTGATTACGGCGAGTTTTTGGTTTTACGGGTGGCTGACGAATCAAACGATCGACAAGCAGAACCACGACCGGGGTCAGCAACTCGTCGATCTGGAAATGGCGACGCTGCATTGGAAGAGTTTGGAGGCGGCCACGCCCAATTCGGGAAACAAAACAACAATCGCGCAGTTCCTGTCTGAAACGTTCAGCAGACAGCATTACAAAGTCGGCTTTATTTTACCCAATCATCCGATTGCGAAGGACGGTGGGCCGGATCAATTGAATCCGACTGACGATTTCGAGTTGGCCGCCGTGAAGCGCTTTTTAGCGACCGATGTGAAGCGGGCCGGTGTTGCGGACGATGAGTTCGCGGAGCGGAAGTCGCCGGCGGGAGACAAATACTACTACTATCAGCCGATTCGAGCCACGCTTACCCAATGCTTTGATGTCTGCCATCAGCCGCTTAGCAATCTCACCGGCGAACACTCCACCGGCGAGTCGGCGTTCGGGCGATCCTCGGCCACGGCCGTCGGCGACGTCATGGCGGTCGTACAGTTGACGATTTCCACTGAATCGACTCGCAAAAGCATCAATCTGAACAACGCCATTCTGATTACATTGGCCATTATCACGGTTTTCCTGGCGATGGTGGCGTCCTACGTCATCGTTCGCTACGTGATTGTCAAACCGCTTCGGCATTTGCGCGACGTGAGCGATGCCATCAGCCGGGGCAACGCCACGCTGCGGGCCGATATCCACACCGGCGACGAGTTCGAGGAGTTGGCCGTAGCCTTCAACCGCATGTTGCGCCACATGACCGGCGCGCAGGAAGATTTGCGGCTGGTCAACGTCAATCTCGACGGCAAGGTCGATGAGCTCGCCCAGGCCAACATGCGGCTCTACGAATTGAACATGCTTAAGAGCGATTTCCTGGCCACGATGAGCCACGAATTGCGAACGCCGCTGAACAGCATCTTGGGCTTCAGCGAAGTGCTCGGCTCGATCGACGCGCTCGACGAAAAACAGAAGCGATACGTGCAAAACATCCAAAAATCTGGCAAGA
Organism: uncultured Planctomycetaceae bacterium; assembly: GCA_964635765.1. Lineage (GTDB taxonomy): Bacteria > Planctomycetota > Planctomycetia > Pirellulales > Thermoguttaceae. The sequence goes on from CAZWNM010000019.1 coordinate 9,598, forward strand.
CACTGCTGGAAATGATCAACGACATCCTCGACCTTGCGAAGATCGAGAGCGGCAAGATGGAAACGCGGCCCACCGATTTTCAGATCGCGCAAGTGGTTTCGGCGCAGTGCGACATGGCCCGGCCGCTCACGGAACGCAAGAATATCGACCTGGAAAGCCACGTCGATTCCTCGTTGCCGCCCATGCACCAAGATCAAGCCCGGGTGCAGCAGGTGGTCAACAATTTGCTGTCGAACGCGATCAAATTCACGCCGGAGGGCGGACGCATCTCCATTTCGGTCCGCCGCGACGAGTCGGAATTCATGGTGCTCGAAGTTTCGGACACGGGTGTGGGCATTGCCCCGGAAGATCAACTCACGATTTTCGAGAAATTTCGACAAGGCAAAACCGCCATGCCCGCCGGCGACGCCATGACGCGCGAATATTCCGGCAGCGGCCTTGGGCTTTCGATCGTTCGCGAGCTTTGCCGGCTGCTGGGCGGCGAGGTTTCGTTGCAAAGCGAATTGGGCAAGGGCAGTACGTTTACGGTTCGCATTCCCTGGGTGCTTCAAGATCAACCCCGGCTCGATTCCGCGGTCATCGAAGGTTTTGAAGATTTTACAAAGCAGCGGTTCGATACGCTTGGGAAGTAGTTTTCAGTGACAACCGGCAACTGTATCCAATAGCTGGGGAGAAGATTATGAAATCGAGGTTCGCCCATGTCGTGACCTTCTTGCTTTTCACCTGTCTTCAAGACGGCGCCAATGCCGCCAGCCCGGCGCCGACGCCCGATGAGCAGCGGATTCGTGTGCTCGTGGAACTCTTGGCATCCAAGAATACGGTTTCTGGAAGAAATTTGGAAAGTCTTCCGCAGGGCTACGACAGGAACGCTCAGGTTGTCGTTTACTTGGCGATCCAACAACTTCTTGCGGAGGGTTCCACGGGATTCGACACATTGATCGAGCATTTCAATGACAAACGCTACTCCTACACCTACGCGGCTGCGGACGACCAGTATAACAGGACGGTAGGCTGGGCGTGCAGTTTGATCATGATGCGATGCATCACGTGCTACGACTATGAAATCCATTTCATTACTGAGGATCAATTTCACCTGGCCCCCGATTTCAGCAAGGAGAAGATAACCGACTGGTGGAAACACAACCGACACCGCCCCCTGTGGGAAATTCAAGTTGACGCTATCGACCACGCGATCGCGCTGATGGAAACGGTACGTCGTGACAAGACTCGAGTGCCATGGCGGCTAGCGGAGCAGTTGACGCCAGAGGTATTTGAATCGCGACGCAAAGAAAATCTCAGAATCCTGAAGGGACTGCGAGCTTCGATCGTGGCGCAAAAAGAAGCCTATCGACCAAAATCGCTAGAAAAGCGGCTGGACGAAGAGTTTGACGCCATGTTAGGACTGCCGTGGCCAACGAACCCGAATCGGTTCTAGCCCGCATTTCTCACCAGCATGTAGGATGGGGCAAGCAAACCGATGTTCTGGTGGGTCTACTGAAAACTGATAACTGACAACTGATATGTCCACTGAAGTCCAACTATTTGCCGATGGCGCATGCAGTGGGAACCCCGGACCCGGCGGCTGGGCGTTTATCTTGCGGCACGTAACGTCGGGCAAGGAAAAGGAAGCGTCCGGCGCGGAACGCGAAACCACGAACAACCGCATGGAATTGACCGCCGTCATCCGCGCCCTGGAATCTCTGACGCGGTCGGCCGCCGTCGAACTCGTGACCGACAGCACCTACGTCGGCAAGGGCGTTTCGGAGTGGATGCCCAAGTGGAAGGCCAACGGCTGGCGCCGCCGCGAGGGCAGCCGTTGGGCCGAGGTGAAAAACGAAGACCTTTGGCGCCGGCTCGATGCGTTGCTCCAAAATCACGAGGTCCGTTTCACCCACGTGCGCGGCCACAGCGGCCACGTCGAGAACGAGCGTTGCGACATGCTGGCCGTCGCAGCGTATCAAAAGTTCTTGCGATAGGACACAAGGCGGAGATCACGGCAACGGTCCCATAGAAGGCTAATGGGCCCCCCGGCATCCGTGCCGACGGCACTTGACTGCCGCGTCAAAAGCTGACACCATAGCGGAGTGTCGAAATAGCATCGGCGGCATTTTTTCAAAAGCTCCCCCGCCGTGGGAGGA
>CAZWNM010000020.1:0-11539 GCA_964635765.1 uncultured Planctomycetaceae bacterium
ATCGTTACGATAATCGATGTAATAGGCATGTTCCCAAACGTCGATCGTCAAGACAGGCTCCTTGCCGTGTTTCAGCGGCGTGTCGGCGTTGCCGAGCGGCATGATTTCGAGCTTGCCGGCGGGGTCTGCGGCAAGCCATGCCCAGCCCGAGCCGAACAATTTCACGCCGGCCTCGGAGATGGCTTTGCGGAAGGCATCGAAGCCGCCGAAATCGCGGGCGACGGCCGTCGCCAGGTCGCCCTTCGGCTCGCCACCGCCGCTTGGCTTCATGCAATCCCAATAAAAGCTGTGGTTCCACGCCTGGGCGGCGTTGTTGAACACCGGGCCGGCGGATTGCACGACCACTTCGCGGAGCGACAGCTTGGCCTCCGGCTTGCCATCGACCAAGGCGTTCAGATTTTTGAAATATGCGGCATGATGTTTGTCGTAGTGGTAGTGCAACTGCTCCTCGGAGAGGAACGGTTTCATCGCGGTCATGGCGAACGGAAGCGGCGGTTGTTGGAAAGGCATTTTGGCGTCTCCTTGTTTGATGGTGCAAGTTGGCGGCGCGGCCGACGCGCGGCCGATCGCTAAAAATCCGGCCCCAGCGGCCAGGGTTCCGATAAACTGTCGTCGTTTCATGGCTCACTCCTTCGATTCCAAAAATCGTTCGGGCGCGCATGTGCTAATCGTAGAAGCCTGATGCGGCAAAGGCAATCCGCCGCATGGGGGGCATGGGTAAATCGGCCACCCAAGGCGTGAATTGCCGGGAACGAAAATGTCGGCAACAGAAACGACATGGGGGCGGCGATTGCTGCATCGTCGCCCCCGTGGTTTTGGGAGTGGTTTCAAAAAAGCCGTCGACGTTAATCGAGGAATCCGACGAGTTCCTGGCTGCGCGAGGGCTGCTGCAACTTGCGGACGGCCTTCGCCTCGATCTGCCGAATGCGTTCGCGAGTGACCTTGAAAATATGGCCGACTTCTTCCAGCGTGTAGCTGTAGCCGTCGCCAAGGCCGTAACGCAGCTTGATGATCTCGCGCTCGCGGTAGCTGAGCGTTTTCAGCACCTTGGCGATTCGCGTGCGAAGCATTCCGTGCGTCGCGCCGATCGAAGGGCTGCGCGCGCCGCCGTCGGGCAGCAAGTCGCCGAAATGGCTGTCTTCGCTGTTGCCGACCGGCCGATCCAGGCTGATCGGATACCGGCTCATGGCCAACACGCGGCGTGCTTCATCGACGCATGTGTCGCTGGCCTTCGCCGTTTCCTCGATCGTCGGCTCGCGGCCGAGCTTTTGCAGCAGCTTCCGCGAAACGTTCCGCACCCGCGACATGGTTTCGACCATGTGGACCGGAATGCGGATGGTTCGGCTCTGATCGGCGACCACGCGGGTGATGGCTTGTCGAATCCACCACGTTGCGTACGTGCAGAACTTGAAGCCGCGGCGATACTCGAACTTATCGACCGCGCGCATCAACCCGGCGTTGCCTTCCTGAATCAAATCCAAGAAACTCAGGCCGCGGTTGCGGTATTTTTTGGCGATGGAAACGACCAAACGGAGATTTCCTTCGGACAGTCCGCGCTTGGCCTCTTGATATTGGGCGTAAATCTGCTTGAGATACGCGACTCGCTTTCGCAAGCTGGTGGGCGATTCCTGCGTCGCCCGCAAAATGCTGCGGTACTCGGCCACCCACGGTTCGCGTTGCTTCGGAGCGAGCTTGCCCTTGTTGTCGGCGTTGCACTGGCGGATGCGATCGCGTAGTTCATCGACGCGGCGGCTGAATTCTTCGAGCGTCTTGATCATCGGCTCGATGCGCTGCGTCCGCAAACCCAGCTCCTCGACCAATCGAACGGTGCGGCGGCGGCGGCGGCCGAGTTTGCGCCAGGCGGCGCGGCGCTGGGCCATGGGCCGCGAACGGCTCGTGGCGATGTTGAAATCGCGCTGGTTCCGCTTGATCAACGTTTCCAGCGTGCGCAAATTGTGCGGCAAACGGCCCAAAATCTGGTGCTTTTCGAGTTGATCGGTCACGGATACCTGCACCGTGCGGTCGAACGGCAATTCGCCGTCATGCACGCGGCGCAACACCTTCACCGCCGTCTGCATCACGTAGTCGCATTCCAACACCTTGTGGCGGAAGTGAGTCCTCGTGATTTCGATTTGCCGGGCCAACGAAACCTCCTGCTGCCGGGTCAACAGGGGAATCTCGCCCATTTGAGTCAAATACATGCGAACCGGATCGTCGGACCAGGAATCGTCCTCGACACCGGCCAACAGGTCTTCGTCGACAATTTCCGCCTCGAGATCATGCTCTTCGTCGTCTTCAAGGACGGGGCATTCCAATTCCTCGTCGACCTCCAGCGCCCCGACCGGATCGTCCGCCAAGTCCAACGGCTCGTCCGTCCGAGAAATCGGCTCGTCTTCCAAACCGTCCAACAGTGAATCGTACAAAATGCCGCTCCTCTGAAGTGTCGATGCTTGCCGCGTGGTGTTCGCGCGGCATTGCTATTCCATTATCCAAGCTATTCCATCATCCAACGATTGAAGGCCAAATCCAAAAAATTCTACCACCGAATTTTTGCGCCGTCGGAATCCGTCGCCATTTGGCAAAGGATTTAGATTGCGACGAGAATTCAGGCGGTCGTTGCAAAAAACCCAAACGTCCTAGAGTCCGCGATGCGAATTTCGCCCTCGCTACACTCTTCCGCTTCGTTACGGTCGACCGACCCGTGCCAGTCGCCGATGCGTCCGTCGTCCGTGGCTTTTCAACAGCTCTCAACCTCGCACGGAAACCAATGCGACATTTTTCCCCGATGGAAAAAACACTGCATCTCAAACCGCACGCGGCATGGCCGTCAAAAACCAAATCCTAGTACGTCGACAGGGCATCAACTTTATTCAGATGGGTAATCCCGGCGTTTCGTTCCCGACGTTGCTGGAAGCGCGGAATCCACCTTTCGCCCGCAGGCATAATGTCTCGATAGCCCTATGCTCTCTCATTATAATCGCTTAAACCCGTACGTCCAGCATTTTCTGGGGATAAAATGAACTTTTTGAAAAAAAGGCGAAGGTGTACTGATGGGGGGCTGGGAGGCTGGAGATTGGAGACTGGGAGACATGCTAGAAAGTCGCTTGTGGTGTCGCAAGGAAGTTCTCCGTTCTCCGTGGTCAGTTCTCAGCGGCGTCACCGCAAGCGGCGATTCGTTGCGAAACCGCCAATGTTTTTTTAATCCCCCAATCCCCAGCCTCCAATCCCCACCCCTCGTCTCCCCACTCGACAACTCGCCGTTTCCCTGCTAGAAAAGCATGGCAAAGGAGGAGGTGCGGAGCGTGGATATTACGGAATTGGCCATTATGGCCGTCTTGGTGCTGGCAAACGGAGTGTTTGCCGGCTACGAAATCGCGCTGGCATCGGTCACGATCGCCCGGCTCCAAGTTCTGGTCCATGAAAATCGTCGCGGCGCCAAGGCGGCGCTGTTGATGAAGCAGAACATGGAGGCAAGCCTCGCGGCCGCTCAAATCGGGGCGACGTTGCTCGGCGCCAGCGCGGCGGCCATCGGCGGCGTCGGCGCGGCCGAAGGCATCAGGCCGTTCTTTTCGAACACGTTCGGGCTGTCGCATGCATCGGCGGAAGTTTTGGCCCTCCTCGTCGTCGTCGTTCCACTGACCTGCGTCACGATCCTGTTCGGCGAGCTGGCGCCGAAAGTTTTCGCGCTTCGCAACAAGGAGTGGGTCTGCTTGCGGTTGTCCAGCCCGATGCGGTGGTTTTGCACCAGCATTTGGCCGGCCGTGTGGCTGTTGGAAACGACCGTCATGGCGTTCATGGCTTGGAGCGAGCGGCGATGGCGGCCGCGAACCGATGCGTCGGGCAAGTTCGAGGCCGTCGAGCTGCTCGAAATTCGCGCGCAGGCCGCGTCGGCCAAGTCGAAACGGCTCATCGGCGAGCGCGAGGAGGGCATCATCCTCGGCGCCGCGCGGTTTTCAAGCCGCAAGGTGCGCGAAATCATGCTGCCCGCCGAACATATCAGCACGCTCAACATCGGCACGTCGCTGGCCGAATGCCTGATTATCGCCCATTTGGAAATGCACACCCGATTTCCCGTCGCCGAGCGAACCGGCGATCCGGAATCGATCTTGGGCTACGTCAATTTCAAGGACATCGTGGCCCTGCTGCGGCTCAGCCCGCACGACTGCTCGCTCCGGGCGATCGTCCGCCCGCTGCCGAGTTTCAGCGCCGATATGATGTTGACCGCCTGCCTCGAACGCCTGATCCGCGAACACGCACACATCGCCTTGGTTCGCAACACCGCCCAAAAAGTCGTCGGCATGATTACGCTCGAAGACGTGCTCGAAGAACTGGTCGGCGAAATTCAAGACGAATACGACCGCTTGCCGGTTCACGTGACGCTGTCGGGCGCCGATTGGGTCGTCGGCGGCGGCGTGGCGCTCGCAAAATTGAAAGAAGTCAGCGGGCTGGATTTGGCGGCCGATTTGCCCGCGACGTTGCCGCCGTCCGGCGTATTGCCCGAGGGCGTGCGAACCGTCAGCGATTGGGTCATCGCGCAAACACAAGGCCATTTCCGCAGCGGCGACATCTTCGAACGTTCCGGCGTTCGCGTGGTGGTGCGCAAGGTGCGCCGCCAGAAAGTGCTCGAGGCCCAAATCGGCCGGATCACGAAATAAGCGATTGTCCAAGAATAACTTTGGAGTTTGTGGGACAGCCGCCCTCGGCTGTCCATGGCAATTCCGCACAGCCGAGGGCGACTGTGCCACAAGTTATTTTTGTCCAACCGCTAAGAACGGGAAAATATGAGAATTGCCGGAATCGCTTGTTAGACGTATTGCTCGGCGGCGACTCGCCCGAGTGGGGCCGACGCAGCCGTGCGCTGCTTGGCCTGGTTTGCCCGAATGTCGTAATTGTACCGAGCGAGTTCCGTCCACAAAAAGCAGATCGCCGCTAGCAGGGCAACCACGGTAAGGCCCAAAAACGCCGTAAAGACCGTGTTCGTTTTTCGGCTCAACCAAAGCCACGGCATCAGGACGGCGCCGCAAAGCGCGACGGCAATGGGGTAGCCCAGCACCTCGAAATGGGCCAGCGCGATGAAAATCAACGGAATGCCGATCAGGCCGGAAAGCGTCAGATAGCGCATCGCCGCTTTTTTCTTCAGAGCACGCTGCTCCTCCGAATCTTCCTTGACGGCCCTTTCCGACTTTTTCTTTTTCTTGGATTTTTCGGTTTTCGCGTCGGTCGATTCAAGCTTCTCCGGCTCCGCCTCTTCTGATTTTATTTCTTCCGGCTTCGATTCCGTCGGCGCGGTTTCCGCCGTTGGCGTTTCCGCTTCGGCGATGGGCTCCACCGGCGTCAACGTCGCATCGCTGAGGATCGGTTCTTCGAAATCGGGACTTTTGTCTTCGGGTTTGGCCACGTCCAGCCCTCCAAATTGTGCATCTCGCCGATATTACGATTCTCCCACACTTGCATTATAGTCAACGACCCGTCGTTTTGCCAACAATATCGGCAATGTTATTGCAACACCCCCTCTTATGGCGGTGTCGCGGATCGAGGACGGTCAACAGGAGGCTTACACCTCCCGCTCGCCGTGCCCCTCGTCCCCGGTTCCTCGCCCCTACCAGTTCAACTCCGTTGCCTCGTCCCAATGGGCGTAAAGCTCCTTGATGGTCGCCTGCTCCGCCTCAATTTGAGCCTTGATCTGGCGCACCCGGTCGCCGTCGCGCAACACGTTGGGATCGAGCAACTCCTGTTGAATCCCTTCGACGCATGTCTCGCGCTCGAAAATCTCGTCCTCGATTTCCTTGACTTTGCGGAAGGCGAAACGTCGCCGGCCAGTCGCTTTTTTGCCAGGCTTTTCCTCTTCTTTTTTTGCCGGCTGATTTTTCGCCGGCTGCCGGACGTCGCGATGTTTCTTGCTTTGCTGTTTGTTTTGCCGATTACTGTTCTGTTGCTGCTTGTTCCGCTTATTGCTGTTCTGTGGTTTGTTATTCTGCTGTCTTTTCTGCTGCTTGCCGCCTCGGTCGTCGGCCTCGACCGGCGCATCGGGCAAGCGGGTGGAAAGAATCTGCTGGTACGTGTCGTAGTTGCCCTCAATCACGCGAAAGCCGTTCGCATCGAGCACGCAAAGGTGGTCGGCCGCGCGATTGACGAAGTAGCGGTCGTGGCTGACGAAAAGCACGGTGCCGTCAAATTGGGCGATGGCTTTTTCCAAGGCGTCGCGCGCCCAAAGGTCGAGATGGTTGGTCGGCTCGTCGAGTACGAGAAAATTGGCGTCGGAAACGGCCAATCGCGCCAGCGCCGCGCGGCATCGCTCGCCGCCGCTTAACTGGCCGACGTTTTGCAATGCCGTATCGCCGGTGATTCCGAATCGGGCCAAATGGTTGCGGCGTTCCGGCTCGTTCATCTGCTTGTGCGTCGGACGGATGGCATCGACCACGGCCTTGTCGTCGTCCAACTGGGCCAACTGCTGGTCGAAATAGCCGACCACGATGCCCGGCCCGATGGCGATTTGTCCGGCGTCCGGCTCGACGATGCCCAAAATGCAGCGTAAGAGCGTGGTTTTTCCGCAGCCGTTGGGGCCCAGCAAGGCCCAACGCTGGCCGCGCACGATGTCGAGCGAGACGTTTTGGAACAGCGGCCGCTCGTACGATTTCGACACGCCTTCAGCCCTAACTACAATGTCGCCGCCGCGTGAAATGGAATCGAAACGCATCGGCGGCGAGGCGATCTCGCGCGGCGCGGCGACCGGCACGATCCGCTCCAATTTTTTGCGCCGGTCTTCCGCCTGGCCGTGTTTTTGGCCGTAGGCGTTGCGGCGGATGAAATCCTTCGTCTTCTCGATCTCGGTCTGCTGCTTCTCGAACGTGCGCCGATCGACCAGCACCCGCTCAGCTTTCTGCTGCCAATAGGCCGAGAAATTGCCGACGTAGGAATCGACCGTGCCATGAAACAATTCCAACGTGCGGTTGGTCACTTTGTCGAGAAAATAACGGTCGTGGCTCACGACGATCATGGCCGCGGAACTTTCGACCAAAAACTGTTCGAGCCATTCGGTCGCCTCGATGTCGAGGTGGTTCGACGGCTCGTCGAGGATCATCACGTTCGGCTGGGCCAAGAGCAACTTGGCTAGCATCACGCGATTTTGCTCGCCGCCGCTAAGCGACGCCGCCGGCTGATCGAACGCCTCGCGGCGGAACCGCAGACCGTCGAGCACCTGCTCGATGCGGTGGTCGAGATTGTAGGCGTCCTGCCGATGCAACTCGTGTTGCAGGTGATCGTAGCGTTCGGAGAGGCGCCGTTGCTCGGCCGGATCGTCGGCCTCGCCTATTTCCTTGGCCACCTCGACGGCTTCCTGTTGCAAGGCGAGCAGATCGGCCAGCGCGGCCTTGGCTTCGTCGTGCAACGTTCGGCCCGGCTCGAACACCGGCTGCTGTTCGAGGTATCCGACGTGCGCGGTCGGGTGATATTGGTAGGTTCCGGCGTCGGCATCGTCGCGGCCGGCCAAAATCTTCAGCAGCGTAGTTTTCCCGACGCCGTTGGGACCAACCAACCCGATGCGTTCGCCGGGGCGCAACTCGAACGTCACCCCCTCCAAGATCGGATCGGGTCCGTAGCGTTTCTTGATATCGGCGACATCCAGGAGGATCATAGAAGCCTAGCGGGCCAAACCAGAAAGCCGTCCAGTATATCGCCTTTTGGGGGAATCTTGTAGGGCCGCCGGATAGTCGGGTGTGACCAGTGCAACGCACTGAAAACTATCGATCCCACCCAATCGATGGGTATTGACCCGGCGGCGGCGGCGAATTAAAGTATATTTGATGTTCGCAAAGCGGGTGATTCCATGCCTTGACGTGCATCGTGGCCGCGTGGTCAAAGGAACAAACTTCCTAAATCTCCGGGACGCCGGAGACCCGGTCGAGGTTGCGTCTCGTTATGAGCGCGAGGGTGCCGACGAACTGGTGTTTCTCGATATCACCGCCAGCCACGAAGAGCGCGACATCATCCTCGACGTTGTCCGTCGGACCGCCGAGGTGATTTTCATGCCGCTGACGGTAGGCGGAGGGATTCGCTCGATTGACGATATTCGCGCGCTGTTGAATGCCGGCTGCGACAAGGTGTCGATCAACTCGGCCGCGTGCCGCGACCCGGAGTTGATCCGCCAAGCCGCGCGACGTTTCGGCAGCCAGTGCATTGTGGTGAACATCGACCCGAAACGGGTCAAACGAGAAGACGGCGAAATCTTTTGGGAGGTGCATATCAACGGCGGCCGCATCGGAACCGGCAAAGAAGCCGTGGCTTGGGCGCGAGAAGTCGAACAGCTCGGCGCCGGCGAGATCGTGTTGACCTCGATGGATGCCGACGGCACCCACAACGGTTACGATTTGGAAATCACGCGGGCCGTGGCCGACGCGGTTTCCGTGCCGGTGGTGGCTAGCGGCGGGGCCGGATGTCCCGATCACTTGGCCGACGCCATCCTTCTCGGCGGCGCCGACGCCGCCTTGGCGGCCGGCATTTTCCATTTCGGACAATATACCATTCGTGAAACAAAATTAGTCATGCAACGAAGAGGCGTGCCGGTAAGAATATAGGGACTAGGGGCTAGGGAAACAAGACTGGGAGACAAGGAGAGTGGGAGACATGCGAACCGTAAACATATTTTTGTTCCTTCTTATTCTTCCTCTAGCCCCTAGTCTCTAATCCCTAGTCTCTAATCCCTAGCCCCTAATCCCTAGCCCCTAATCCCTTTTAATGTCTTCCACCACGATCACACCGCAGCAGTTCCTCGGCAAGCACCAAGACTTGGAAGTCGATAAACTCTTCCGAGCCGTTGTGAAGCTCAAGGGCAGCGATTTGCACCTGAAGGTCGGGCTGCCGCCGTTCGTCCGGGTCAACGGCGAACTAAAACCGCTCAATCGCGGGCCGATCGACGACGAGGAAATGGTGCAGTTGATCTTCCCGATGATCAACATGCAGGAGCGGCGGAAAAGGATTTTCGAGGAAGACGGCGGCGTCGACTACGCCTACATCGTCATTGTCGACGGCGAAAACTGGCGATTTCGCGTCAATGTGTTGCAACAGATGGGCCATATCGGGCTGGTGGCCCGGCGCGTCAATCGAAACATCCCCAACTTTGAGAAGCTCCACCTTCCGCCGACGCTCGACAAACTGTGCGAGTTTTCGCAAGGCATGATCCTGTTGGCGGGCATCACCGGGTCGGGCAAGAGCACGACGATCGCCTCAATGCTCGATTGGATCAACCACCGTTACCGCAAACACGTATTGACGCTGGAAGACCCGGTCGAGTTCACGTTCACCGACGACAAGTGCCTGATCAACCAGCGCGAGATCGGCATGGACGTGAAGAATTTCACAATCGGCATGAAACACGCGGTCCGCGAAGACCCCGACGTGATGCTGGTGGGCGAAATGCGCGACCGCGAGACATTCGAAACGGCGATTCAAGCGGCGGAAACCGGGCACTTGGTGTTCGGAACCATCCACGCCTCGACCGCGCCGAGCACCATCGGCCGCATCTTGGACCTCTTCCCGCAAGAAATGCACACGGCCATTCGCAGCGCGCTGGTGTTCAACATGAAGGCGATTATCGCCCAAAAGCTGCTGCCTTCGATCAAGCCGGGCGTCGGCCGGGTGCCCACTTGCGAAATCATGACGTTTTCGCCGACGATCCGCAAATTGCTTCTCGAAGCCCAAGACGAAAAACTGGCCGACGCCATTCGCATCAGCGCGGACGACGGCATGCAAGATTTCACCATGAGCTTGCGCGATTTGGTTCAGACGGACATGATCGACCGGCCGACGGCCTTCGAGGTCGCGCCGAACCCCGAGGCGTTGAAAATGGCCTTGAAGGGCATTACCGTCCGCGAATCCGGCATCCTTTGATCGACGGAATCGAAAAATGATGATTCGTGACAGCCGAAAATATCGTGACAGCAAAAATGGCGGTGTCCGAAAACCGGCGCCGTTGCTCCGCATCGCCGTGACCGCGGCCGTCGTCGTGGCGGCGGCCTTCGCCGCCGGCCGGCTGTGCGCCGCCGATTGGAGCGTTCCGTCCGCCATTCCCCCTCATGCGAAATTCCGCGGGCCGGGCGGGTACCTCAGCTTGTTCAAAGTCCTCGCCTGCTGGACGGTTTTTCTGGCTTGGGTCAAAACCACCGATTGGGTCAGCACCGACTGCCAGGAATTGAAACTCGACTATTTACGTTGGAACCCGATCGTTTTCGGCGTCTTCTTCGCCGCGTTCATTCTCGTCTGGATCATTCCGATGTTCGCCGTCGCCTTCCCGTTGTTGGTCCTCGCCTACGTCGTTCCGCTGACGACGTACATCCTGTACCGGAACTCGAAGGTCGATAATAACCGCCGCGTGTTGACCCGCGAACATCTTCGCTACTGGTTCGCCACGCGGCTGAACAAGGTGGGCGCAAAGATCGAGACGGAGAAGCGGGATCCGCACGACGCCGGTCCTCCGCTCAAGGTGTTCGGCCGCAGCAGCGTCGATGCCATGACCGACAACGCCCGGCTCGGCTTGGCTCGCCAGTCGGCGGGCCTGCTTCCGGCGCGCGAGATTTTGGCCGAATGCCTGGCAAACCGCGCGACGGCGATTATGCTCGATTACAGCCAGGAAGGCGTGGCGGTGCGCACGATGGTCGACGGCGTGTGGATTGCACGCGAGTCGCGAGGCCGCGACGTCGGCGATCCCGCCCTCGAAGCGCTCAAATTGCTCGCCGGTCTCAATCCGCAAGATCGCCAAGGCCGTCAGGAGGGCGGATTTTTCGCCGAATACGAGAAGCGAAAACGTCCCGCCGTCTTCGTTTCACAGGGCACGCCGACCGGCGAGCGCGTGGTCATTCAATTCGAGGAAGACAAAATACCGCGGCGCTCGCTCGACGATTTGGGGCTGCGAAGCAAGTTGCAAGAGCAGATTCGCGAGCAGATCGAGCAGCCGCGCGGCCTGCTGTTGTTTTCGGCCGCGCCCGGCTGCGGATTGCGAACCACGATGGATGCGGTGTTGCACACGTGCGATCGTTTCATCCGCGAGTTCAGCGGCGTCGAAGAAGTGGCGAATCGCTACCAAGAGATCGAAAACATTCCAATCACGACGTACAACGCGGCGGAGGGCCAATCGCCCGCCGACGTGTTGCTGAAGTTTTTCCGCACGGAACCGAACGTGGCGGTCATTCGCGATTTGCCCGACGCGCAAACGGTCGAAATGATTTGCGACGCGATTGCGCACGACCGGCTGGTGTTTGGCACGGTTCGGGCACAGGATTGCGCCGAGGCGTTGCTGCGCGTGCTGGCGTTGGGCGTGTCGCCCGAGTCGCTGAGCCACTCGGTGACGCTCGTGGTGAGCCAACGGTTGGTCCGCAAGTTGTGCGACAAGTGCAAGGAAGCCTACGCGCCGCCGCCCCAGGTGTTGCGGCAGTTCGGCATACCCGAGGGCCGCGTCCAGGCGTTTTATCGGCCGCCGACGCCGAATCCGCAGGAGCCGAAAGAGCCGTGCGAACAATGCGGCGGAATCGGCTACTTCGGCCGAACG
>CAZWNM010000021.1:0-11305 GCA_964635765.1 uncultured Planctomycetaceae bacterium
GGAGTATGTTACGATTCCAGCCGAATCTTCACGCCGTAAATGTCTTCGAGCAGGTCGCCCTTCGTTTCCACCGCTCGCTCTTCAAGCAGCAAATCGGGACCGGCGGGCATCGACACGACCAACTCGTCGCCGAGCCGTTGAAATCGGATGTCGGACGCCCGGCGGCAATGGCCGCGGATCAGGGCGTCGGCCACGCGCAACAGCGCCGCCAGCTTGCTCACCACCACGCGCGATTCCCGAGTCAACGCCATGTACGTCGGATGCGACGACTTCGGAACGCTGCGCCGATGGTATCGGGCGACCTGCGCCACCATCGCGATCTCATTGCGATTCAGGCCGAAAATCTCCGAATTGGCGATCAGATATTCGCTGTGCTTGTGATGCGACCGGCTGCTGACGTATCCGCCGATCTCATGCAAGAGCGCCGCCACGCGAAGCAACAATCGCTGCCGCGGCCCCAAGCCGTGATCGGCCTGAAACACGTCGAAAAGCCGCACTGCCGTCTCGGCCACGCTCTCCGCATGATCGAGATCGACGTGATATTTCTGCGCAATCGCCGTCGCCGAATGAATCACCCCGGAAACCAGCGCCGTGTCCTCCTTGCCGGTCACTTCGCGGGCAAGCTCGAGCAACAGGCCGTCGCGCATCGAAACGTGTGACACGATCATTTGCGACGCCTTCGTCTTGTGCAAAAGCTGCTGATACACCAACAACGCCGGATTGAGCGTTTCGGCCTCGGCGAACGGAATGCCGTGCCGCTTCGACAGGTCTTCGGCCGTGTGCCGCTCGCATCGATCGACCAGTTTGTCGAACTCGGCCGCATCGATCACGATCAATTCGCTGAATTCGGTGGGCTTGCCGATTTCGCGGGCGGCAAATCGCGCGTCGCCCCCGACGGCCACGAACGAGTCGATCTCGTGGAGCGGCACCACCGTCTCGAACGTCGAAAGCGTGTTGGAAATGTGCTGCCGCAACAGATCGGCCGACCGCAACGGCGACTCCTGGCTGGTCGAAAACATCTCTTGCAGCCGAATGGAGCCGAGCCGAAGGCTTTGTGACGTGTCGATCTCGCCGTCTTCCAGCACGGTCAAGAGCGTGCTTCCGCCGCCGACGTCGGCGATGAGCGTTTGCCGGCGATTGATGCCCAAGGCGTCGCCCACCGCTTGACGCACGGCCGAAACCGTGAGCCGGCTCTCTTCCGAGGTGTCGATCACTTCGATATTGAGATGCGTGGCCATGAAGGCGCGATCCAAAAAAGTCTCGCCGTTGACCGCCTCGCGGACGGCGGTCGTCGCCACGGCCCTGATTTTTTGGACGTGATACAGATCGAGCAGTTGGCGATAATCGCGCAACACTTGCACGGTCGCCCTCATGCTTTCGCCGCCGAGCCGGCCGCGGCGGAAGGTGTCTTGGCCCAATCGGACCGCGCGGTGCAGTTGTTCGATCGCCTCGATGCGTCCGTCGGCGAAAACCTCGGCGATGACCATGCGCAGGGCGTTGGCGCCAACGTCGATGGCGGCGACCGTTTGGGCCGACGCCGGATCGCCGGGTGTTGCCGTTGCAGCGGTGGTGGCAGGACTCAATTCCATGAGGGAGCCGTTCGTGGAAAGCCGTTAAAAAGGCGGGAGATCGACATGCACGGCGGTTCGCAATTGATCCCAAAACCGCCGCCGGTCCAATTCCGCCCAGTATTCCGCAAGTTTTTCAAACGTTTGCCGGCGATGCCGCAGGCGGTCTTCTTGCAAAAACACAATGCCAGGGTGCAAATGCAAGAATCGGCCGGCGTGTCCAAACATCTTCAGGATGCGATCATATTCGACGGCGGCGAATGCCGCAAGATGATCGGCCCAAACGTCGCTGTCGTGGATTTCGCCCAACAGCGATTGCAACGTCTTCGTGGCTTCGACGCATTCGTCGAGCCGGCATGGATAAAGCGGCCGCAGAATTTCCAACGTATACCGCAATCGCTTCGCGGCAATCCGCATCGCGTGATGCCGGCGGCAATCGGTCGGATCGGCCAGGCAGGCTTGGTATTTTTGCAATGCCGCCAAACGGCGGAGAATATGTTGTTCCGGCGGCTCGCACGCCTTCGGCAACGGCGAACCTTCCGACGAACCCTCTGCCGAAGCGGACGCCTTGGCAAGAACTCGACCGGCGGCGCGTCGCATCGCCCGAAGCGTGCCTTCGGCCTCCAACCGATTGACGGCCCGCACAACTTTCCGCTGCAATCGCTCCCGATCGCGTTCCAATTGCACGAGCACGCGGGCCACGCCTGGAAAACATTCCTTCGCGGCCAACGACGACAGCGTGCCGCAAAGAAAGTCGATTTGCACATCGCGGTCGCGGGCGTCGCCGAGCGAGGCGGCGACTTGCCGCATGGCATTCCGCCAGCGTTTCACTTTTTTCTTGGCGAAGCAGGGGGCGAACATTTTCAGGGCCGCCCGCAATCGCCGCGTGGCGACCCGCGCCCGATGCACGAACTCGATGTCCTCGGCCGCGCGCACGCCGTCCAACTGCTTGGCAAGCAGCTTCGCTTGCCGACGGACGTATTTCGCGGCTAGTTGGCGGTAGGACATGAGAAGGGGCTAGGGGTTAGGGGCTAGGGGCTAGAAATTGGGCTGCAAGATTCTTCTGGCCCCTAATCCCTAGTCCCTAGCCCCTCACTTAATATAGCAGCCAGACGAGCCCCCCGCCACTTTCCAAGGAAAATTGAATCCGCTAATGGGGGGGATTGTTGGATTGCCGTCATTTCCATTACAATGCGGCCGGCTACAATTTTCTCCGCCTTTTTCGGGGGGGTTCCCAAGGTCGCATAGTCCCGGAGAGTCAACATGAAGAAAGAAGAGATTCTTGCTCAATTGGCGGAAGGCAAACTCTCGGTCGATGAAGCATCGAAACTGTTGACCGAAGAAGCGCCGAAACGCGGCACGCTCTACGCCAAAGTCAGCCAAAAAGGCGCCATGAGCCTCTACGGCTTGCAGCGGATGCCGGTTACGCTCTATGTCGAGCAATGGGAGCGGCTGCTCGGTTTTTCCGAGGAAATCAAGGCGTTCCTCAAGGAACACGACGGCGAACTGAAACGCAAAGAGCGATAAACGAAATTCTGTCATTCTGAGCGCAGCGAAGAATCCCCGTAATTCGAGCGAGATTTTTCGCTCCGCTCAGAATGACAAGCCGCTTATATCTCGAAGACCGCTTCGATTTCGACCGGCACGCCCAAGGGCAGCGCGTTGACGCCGACGGCGCTTCGGACACCGACGCCGGCGTCGCGGCCGAAAACGTCGGCAAACAGTTCGCTGCAACCGTTGATGACGGCCGGCTGCTGGGTGACGTCGGCGGTGCAATTGACCACGCCGAAGATTTTTACGACGCGACAGACCCGATCGAGCGTGCCGAGTTCCTTGCGCAGCGAGGCCAAAATGCCCAAGCCGGCCCAAAACGCGGCCTTGGCGCCGGCCTCGACGTCCAATTCCGCGCCGACTCGGCCGGTAATTAATTTGCCGGTGCTGTCGATCGGCAGGTGGCCCGACGTGTGGACAAAATTTTCCACCGCGAGCACGGGCTTATACAATCCCTTCGGTTCCGCCGCCGCCGGAAGTTGCAAGCGGCGTTTCAGCAGCATTTCGGCAAGTCGAGATTCGGGCGACATGATTAGGGGCTAGGGGCTAGGGATTAGGGGCTAGAAAAAAGGCTTGGGTTCTTACTCTAGCCCCTAGCCTCTAGTCCCTATTCCCTCATTCAATCACCTTATTCAGCGGATATTCGACAATGCCACGGGCACCGGCCGCTTTCAGCCGGGGAATAATACAACGCACCGTCGATTCGTCCAAAATCGTGTTCACATCGACCCATTCGCCGTTCGACAATTCGGAAATCGTCGGCTGCTGCAAGGCGGGCAGAAACTTCAAGACTTCTTGGAGCCGGTCGCGCGGCACGTTCATCATCAGCCCGACTTTCCCCTCGGCCGCCATCGCGCCCTGAAGCATGAGCACAATATCGTCGATCTTCTGCTTTTTCCACGGATCGGAATAGGAAGCGCGGTTGGCGATGAATCGCGTGGTGCTCTGCAACACTTCGTCGATAATGCGAAGATTGTTCGCCCGAAGGGAACTGCCCGTCTCCGTCACTTCAACGATCGCATCGACCAGTTTCGGAGCCTTTACTTCGGTCGCGCCCCAACTGAACTCGACCTTGGCCGTAACGCCGTGCTTGGCCAAATAGCGGGTCGTCAGGCCGACGGCCTCCGTGGCGATTCGCTTGCCTTGCAAATCGTGAACCGATTGGATCGGCGAGCTTTCCGGCACGCAAAGCACCCAGCGGACCGGGCGACGGCTCACCTTCGAGAAAACCAATTCAGCCACTTCCTGCACGTCGGCCCCGTTCTCCATGATCCAATCGTGCCCGGTCAATCCGGCGTCCAAAACGCCGTCTTCCACATAGCGTGCCATTTCCTGGGCGCGAATCAGCAGGCATTCGATGTCATCGTCGTCGATGGCCGGATAGTAGCTGCGCGAACTGAACGTGATTTTATAGCCGGCACGGCGAAACAGTTCGGCCGTGGCTTCTTGAAGGCTGCCGGCGGGAATTCCAAGTCGAAGGAGGTTGCTCATGAGTCTAACTTTTCTTCTTATAAACTTCGGCGGGATCGAACACCCGATTGCCGACGATTTTCAGGCCGTCGGGCGTAACCTGGCGGAAAAAACAGCTCTTATAGCCTTCATGGCAAGCCGCGCCGCCGACCTGCTCGACGCGAAGCAAGATGGTGTCGCGGTCGCAATCGAGATGAATACTGTGGACGAGTTGCACGTTTCCGCTTTCCTCGCCCTTCCGCCACAGTTTTTTACGGCTTCGGCTGTAATAAACAGCGCGGCCGGTGGCGAGCGTTTCGGCGTAGCTTTCGGCGTTCATGTACGCGAGCATGAGGACATCGCCGGTGGCGACGTCCTGCGCGATGGCCGGCAGAAGCCCTCCGTCGGGCGGGAACGCGGGGGAGGAAGCGTCGGTTTCTAACATTTCCGCAGTCTTTCCTTCGTTTTTCCGAGTAAATGGGGAGTCCATCATCATAACCTCGCGCGGCGGCGGTTGCCAGTGGGTGTCCCCCTGCATTGGGCACAAAGGGCGTGCAAACGTTGTTTTGCGGCGTTTTTGCTACACCCGGCACAAAGCCTATAGAATGTCCATTGTTAGCTTCTTTACAGGAAGCTGGAGATTGCTGTCGAGATACACTACTGCCGACATGGTTTTCTTAGCCCCCCGTGCAAGGAGTTTTTCTGTGCAACGCTCGCTTTCGGTCTTGTTGCCCGTCAAAAATGTTCAAGCAACATTGGACCAGGCGGTCCATGAGATATTGGAAGTCGTCGCCGATTCCAGCGAACAATTCGAGTTATTGATCATCGATGACGGCTCGACGGACGCCACGAGCGAGGTTGCGCACGAACTCAGGCGGCACTACCCCCAAATTCGAGTGGTGCGGCACGGCGTGGCCCGAGGCCGCGAGGCTGCAATTCGCACCGGCTTGGAGCGAAGCCGCGGCGAAGTTGTGATGTTACGCGACGACGAGCGTGGTTTTTCCCTTCTCGAACGGCCGCAGGCGACGAAACCCGCCGTCACCAGTCGGCCGAGCCGCCCGAATTATCTCAGCCGTCTGAAGAACTTTGCGTTGGACGAGTAGCCGGCATCATTCAATTAAGCGTATAGTGACGGCTGAAATACAATGTCCACAAACGACCGGCCGACCAAGGCATCCTACTGGCTGTTATTGACGCTGGCGGCGCTGGCCGTTCGAGTCGCAGTGACGTTCTGGCTGCTGGGCGCTTGCACCCAATCGTCCGACGCGCTGAATTATGCCAAGCAGGCGAGCGACATCGTGGCCGGACGCTGGACGTATCCGAATTTCTGGCCCGTTGGAAGGTCGATCGGTTTGGTGCCGTTTTTCTGGGCGTTTGGCGTGTCGGAAGCCGTGATGAAATGGAACGCCGTCGTGTTCGACATCGGCTGCGTGCTTTTGGCGGCGATTCTCGCGCATCAAACGCTTCGTGGAAAATTCGCGGCACGAGCAGCCGGTTGGATCGCCGCTTTTTATCCGCCGATGGTGTTGCTCTCCGGCTGGACTTACGCCGATAACGTCACGATGTTTTTCCTGCTGGCTTTTGCGACTTTAGCGATCGCCGCTTGCCGCGACGGCCAACAAAACCAATACCGTTGGAAATCGTCGGCCCTGTGGTTTGCGTCCGGCTGCGCCTTGGCGATGGCCATTCTCACGCGGCCGGCCGTGCAAGGCGTTTTGGCGTCGGGCGCCGCCTGCTGTTTCGCTTTTCTGATCGTCCGCCGATTCCGCCCGACGTTTCTCGCATCGCTGGGCGAAGCGTCGTGGAAAAGCGTCGGCGCCGCCGCCTTGGCGTTCACGCCGGGCGTTTTGTGTTGCACCACGCCCGTCCTGTGGCACAACGCCTCGCTCGGCGCCGGCTGGGTTCTCTCCACCAATAACGAAATGAATAGCCTGTTGGGCAATAATCCCTACACGCCACACTACAAAACCTGGCAACTGGGCGAGGTTCGCGGTTTCAACTCGGCGGAATTTCACGCCTACATGGCACGATTTCTCAACGACCACACGCCCCGTTCCGCAATGGTGCATGAGGCCATTCGATACATCCTCGAACGGCCGGACATCTTCCTTTTGCGAACGGCAAACCGACTCCGAGCCTTCTGGGGCTTCGATTACAGCATCGTCGGCGAGATACAAAAACAATGGACCGCCAACGGCAAAACCACATTGACGCCGGGCCGCAAATTGGGCATCGTGGCCCTGTTCGCCGCGAACGGCGGCGGGTATTGCCTCGTCATGCTGGCGGCCATTGCCGGGCTGTTTTTGTTCCGAAAAGCCGGCGCCATGGACGGCCGCGATGCCGCATTTCTGATCGCCGTCGTGCTGGCCGTTC
Organism: uncultured Planctomycetaceae bacterium; assembly: GCA_964635765.1. Classification (GTDB taxonomy): domain Bacteria; phylum Planctomycetota; class Planctomycetia; order Pirellulales; family Thermoguttaceae. Next base: position 6,942 of record CAZWNM010000021.1, read on the forward strand.
AGTTCCCTTACGCGCTCACGCATAGCAACGCCTGTTATCACACGCCGCTTTTGGGCTTCCTCTTTCCTTTCGCCGCCGTGGCGATCGACGAGGCGCTCCAAGGAAAGTCCGGCCGGTGGCCGACGCTCCTACGCAGCAAATGGTTCTGGGCCGCCGTCGCGGCATTTATCTTCATTCAAGTAGAATACGCTTATTGGGTCGCGGTTTATCATTAACCGAGACCAACCGAAAAATGCCCGTTGAACCTTCCAAATCGCACGCCGACGCACTGTCCTCGCCCGCCTTGGGCCGATGGATCGGCCGCACCATGCTCATTCTGGGCGCGCTGATGGCCGTTTACCTCGGCGCGACGTTCTGGGCGTCCCGCGAAAATCTCAGCCGCGGCGTCGAACATTTTCGGTTGCAATCGCTGTTGGGCGTCGTCGGATTGGTGTTGGTCGGCTTGGCTCTGCGCGCCGTGCGGTGGCAGTATTATGTGCGGCGGCTTCGCTGGAACATTCCCGTCTCGCACAGCATCGCCGCGTTCTTAGCCAGCTTCGCGTTCACGGCCACGCCCGGCAAGGCCGGCGAAGTCGTCAAGTCGGTCTTGTTGCAAAGCCATCACGACGTGCCGCTGGCCGACGGCGTCGGCGTGCTGCTGGTCGAACGCCTCGGCGATCTGCTGGCCGTGCTGGTCATGGCGATGGGCGGATTGAGTTTGCTTTCCGACGGAAAAAGCCATCTCGGCGTCGTTCAACTCTCGGCCGCCGTCGTGTTGATCGTGGGCACAACAGCGGTCGTCGGCAGCCGGCGCATCTACGGCCCAATGATTGCCCAACTTGCGAAAATCAAAAAACTTTCCGGCATTTCCGCAAAAATCCTGCAATTGTTGGACGCCGGCCGCGAGCTGCTTCGCCCACGGCCGTTCTTAATCGGCATGGGCTTGGCGCTCGTCGCATGGAGTTGTGAGGGCGTGGCGTTTCATTGGCTCCTGCAAGGGTTCGGAAAAGAAGAGCCGCTCTTGACCTCCTGCGCCATTTACGGCATCGCCACGCTGGTCGGCGCGCTGTCGATGCTGCCCGGCGGAATCGGCGGCTTCGAGGCCGTGATGGGCTTCCTGCTGTTGAAACAATTTGGAATGTCGCTGGCCGAAGCCACTCCGCCGGTGGCCGTCTTTCGCCTCTGCACCCTTTGGCTCGGCAGCTTGATCGGACTGGCCTTCTTGCTGGGTTGGCTGGCCGTGATGGGCCAAGGCGGCAAAGATTCCGTCGCGCTCGGCAAGGCGTTGTCGGAAAAAACATTATCGAACAAAGCCCTGTCGGGAGATGCACCGTGAGCGATTATCCGCACGTCGAAAAAGTCGAAAGCGTCACGATCATCCTGCCGGTGATCAACGAAACCACGTCGCTCGACGAAACCGTGCGGATCATCCTCCGCGACGTCAAAAACCGCATCAAGGAGTTTTTGATCGTCGTTTGCAAACACACCACGCCCGAGGCGATGGCCGTGGTCGAACGAATTCATCGCGAATTGGGCGAATTGGTCGTCGTGCATCATCAGCAATTGCCATTCCTGGGCGGCGCAATGCGCGAGGCGTTCGACCTGGCCCGCGGCAGCCACCTCGTGCTGATGGCCAGCGATTTGGAAACCGACCCGAATTTGGTGAAAACGCTCATCGCGGAAGAAGACAAAAACCCGTCGGGCATCGTCACCACGTCGCGCTGGATCAAGGGCGGAAAGTTCGAGGGATACTCGAAAATCAAGCTGATTTGCAACTGGTTTTTCCAGCGATCGTTCTCGCTGCTTTATTGCACGCGGCTGACCGACATGACCTATGCTTATAGGATATTTCCCACCGCCTTGGTGCAAGCGATTCGCTGGGACGAGCTTCGGCATCCGTTGCTGTTCGAGACGTTGATCAAGCCCTTGCGGTTGGGCGTTCCGGTCGTCGAGATACCGGCAGTGTGGACCGCTCGCGTCGAAGGCGATTCGCAAAACACGTTTTTCCGCAATTTCGTTTATTTCCGCACCGGCTTGAAAACCCGATTCGCCCGCAAGCGAAGCATCCTGAAACAACCGACAACGGAAAAGAGCGGCCAATGACTTCGGCACTCGTGGAACCGACATTTTCAAGCGAACCGGCATCGCCGGCCGTCGTGCCAAAGCGGCGGCGGGGCTTGTTCTATTATCTCGTGCCGGCCGTCGCCTTCGTGATCCTCTGGAGCGCGTTCTGCTTTTACATTCAAGCCAGCAAGACCGCTGGCCAAGGCCATTTTATCTACGCCCTCGACGACGCCTACATCAGCATGGCCATCGCCCGAAATGTCGCCGAAAACCATACCTGGGGCGTTCATGCCGGCGAGTTCTCCTCGCTGGCTTCGTCCATCGCGTGGATCCTCTTGATCGCCGGCGCGTATTGCTTCACCGACGCCGCCGCCCGCGAAATGATCCCCCTGGCCTTGAACTTTTTCTTCGCGGCGATGTTGATCGCCCTGGTTTGGCATATCTTGTGGCAGCGCGGCGTTCATGTGCTTTGGTGTTTTTTGACGCTGCTGGCCGTGATCTTCTGGACGCCGATCATTCCCGTGGCCTTCACGGGCTTGGAACACATTTTGCAAGCCTGCGTGACGCTGGCGTTCGTCTACGCCGTCGCGCAATGCCTGGCCGACGACGTTCCGCCGACAGCGAAACGGGGCGCGACAGCGGCGTTGTTGATCCTCGCGCCGCTTGCCACGCTGGTTCGCTACGAAGGGCTTTTCCTCCTGGCCGTCGCGGCGCTGTTGTTCGCGCTTCGCAAACGATTCGGCTTGGCGCTGCTGGTCGTGGCGATGGGCGTCTTGCCGCTGGCCATCGCCGGCGTCTTTTTCATGTCGCACGGATGGTACTTCTTCCCCACGACCATTCTGCTGAAAGGAAATGCCGCTCCGCCAACCTCCTTGGCGGCAATCTCCAATTTTTTCGAACGCGGATGCAGCAACTTCTACGCCGTCCCGCATCTGGCCGTGCTGATCGGCGCTGCCGTGTTGGCGTTTCTGCTCTTCGGACGCAACGTGCTGCGGCGGGTGTCGGGCGTCATGGCCGTTGTGTTCGTCGGCGTTTCCCTGATCCACCTCGAATTCGCCGCCGTGGGCTGGTTTTTCCGCTACGAATCCTATCTCGTTTGTTTGGGCCTGGTGACGTTCGTGCTCCTGGCCCACGACTTGCCGTGGCGGTCCCTCGGCGCGGGAATTGAAACCTCGCTGTTGAAATCCATCATTTTCCTCGCGGCGTTGGTGTTTCTGGCGAATCCGCTCATTTGGCGCGGCATCCAATCGCATTTGCAAACGCCGCGCGCGTCGTGCGACAATTATTTGCAGCAATACCAAATGGCGCGATTTCTCAACGCGTATTATCCGACCGCCGTCGTCGCCGCCAACGACATCGGCGCAATCAACTATTTCGCCGACGGCGTGCATTGTTTCGATCTGGCCGGCCTCTCCGAACTGGAAATCGCCAAACTACGGCGGGCGGGCGAGTTCGGCGTCGCAACCATTGATGAATTGACGAAAAAACGCGGCGTCAAAATCGCAATCGTTTATACCAGTTGGTTCGTCCCCTACCACGGCCTTCCGAGGAGTTGGGTGAAAATCGGAACCTGGACGATTCGCAACACCGTCATTTGCGGCCCCCAAGTAACGTTCTTCGCGGTCGATCCGGCGGAAGCCGAACATTTGCGGAAATGCTTCGAGGCGTTCGAGAAGGAATTGCCGCTTTGCCAAAACGGCGTCGTCGCCCAACTTGCCCCGCCGCCAAGCAAGCCGGCTGAAAAGAAAACCCCGAAGCAAGAAAAGACGCTTTCACCAAAAGGTACGCCATGAAAAAAGTCATTGTCACCACGACGATCAATCCGCCGACCAAGGCGATTCAACTGTTCCAAGCAATGAAAGATTGGGAATTAGTCGTAATCGGCGACCTGAAAACGCCAGCCGACTATCATCTGGAACGCGGCACGTACGTGACGCCCGCCGAGCAGGAAAAATACGATCCGGCCCTTTCCGAAGCGATCGGCTGGAACTGCATTCAACGCCGCAGCTTCGGACTGCTTTGGGCCGCCGATAGGAAGGCCGACATCGTCGCCGTGGTCGATGACGACAACATTCCGCTCGAGGGCTGGGGCGAAAATCTGCTGATCGGCCGCGAAACGGAAGTCGATTTTTATGAAACCGATCTGCCGGCCTTCGATCCGGTCGGCGCGACCAATCACGGCGCCATTTGGCACCGCGGCTATCCGCTCCAGCTTTTGCCGAAGCGCGACTACACCCGTAAAACGCGGCGAAAAGTGACCGCCGATGTGCAGGCCGATTTCTGGAACGGCGATCCCGACATCGATGCCATTTGCCGCATGG
>CAZWNM010000022.1:0-11290 GCA_964635765.1 uncultured Planctomycetaceae bacterium
TTGCTTGCAATCCGTTGTCACGCCCTCGTCGGGATATTTCTTCTGGCCTTCGTCGGCGTTGTCGCGATGGAAAAGCTTGGCGGCCAGCCGGTGATTCTTCGGGCGGGCATGCCACGCCAAAATCTCCGGCTTGCTTTCCGCCGAACCGTCGGAACGAGCATCGCCGGCGTTCGCCGTACGCTGATTTTCGCCGCACCGGTCGGCCGGATTGGCGGTGTTCAACTCCAGCGACCAGTGGCCTTGAAGAATGAAGCCGTGCCCGGTGCGATGAATTTGGCAGCCTGCCGTGGCTGCCAGAAGGCAGCAGCACGCCAATGCGGTTTGGATAGATTGAATCCGCAACACGACCACATCCCCCCAGGAAAGGTCATGCCAAAATTGGTTTTCCGTCGGCACTTAGCAAAAGAAATCGGCTGAAAACTGCCGGAAAATTAGGAAGAAACGGCAAAATCTACCCAATTTGACACGGATATGCCGCTAGGGTGGCATGATTGGAGTCCGGCGCCATTGGGGCGACCCTATGGACCTGTGGCCGCGGCAAAGCATGGCGGCGATTTCGAATTATACTTAGACGGCATGAGCGTTTTGAAAGAAATAGCCGATTCCAACCGTTCCGCTTCGTTGGCCGTGAGCCTCCGGCGCAAGCGATTTCAGCTTTTTTTGGAACTGGTCGAGAGCTGTCCGCGCCGCCCTTTGCGGATTTTGGATGTCGGGGGCACCGAGAGCTTTTGGGAGACGATGGGGTTTGCCGACGCCGGGCATGAAATCACCGTGTTGAACCTCGCTCAATCGGCGACTCGGCACGAAAACATCATCAGTGTAGCGGGCGACGCCCGATCGATGCCGCAGTTTGGCGACAATAGTTTCGACATCGTTTTTTCCAACTCCGTCATCGAGCACTTAAGATCGTGGGAAAATCAGCGGCGAATGGCCGCGGAAGTGCAGCGGCTGGCGGCAAAATACTTCGTGCAAACGCCAAACTACTTCTTCCCCGTCGAGCCGCACTTTTTGTTTCCAGGATTCCAGTTTCTGCCCGTTGACGTGCGAATCTGGCTGTTGCAGCACAAGTCGCTTGGAACGTATTCACGCATCGAGGATCGCCAACAGGCCGGCGAATTGGTACGCGAAATTCGACTCCTCTCGAAGACGCAATTCAAAACCCTGTTTCCCGATGCCACGATCCGCCACGAGCGATTTCTCGGCATGACGAAATCGCTCATGGCCGTCCGGCGCTAATCAAAACACCCTGCGGGCATGGCTGATTCGCCGCGTCGTTGCCAGTTTACAAACCATCTTGCCAATGGTAGCATAACTGTTTCCATATCCGTATCTTTGTCATTCTGAAATCGCGGTTCCGGTCGCCTCAGCCACATCGAGAGAACATGCCCTGGTTTTCCGAACGATCTGGCGAAATCACCCCCCGCCGCATGGAAGAACTCATCGATCGCACGGTCGAGGAGGCACGGCGGCGGATTTGCCCGCGTCCGAAGCGGGTGTTGCTCTTGCCGCCCGACGTTACCCGCGCGCATTCCGGCGCCGGCCGGCTGACCGAGCAGCTTTACGAGCGGTTTTGCGGCGAGAAGATTTTTTTCATTCCGACGCCGTCGGCCGGCCTTTGGGCGACGTGGGAGAAGCTGCTGGGAAGAGAAAAGCGAGCTTACGAGACTGGAAGACTGGGAGAGAAAACGCTTGCGGTTTCGCACTAGCGACTAGCCACTGACCACTAATTTAATTCCGTCGAGGAGAAAATCATGCCGTGCCGAGGTGTTCGCGGCGCTACGACCGTCGAGGGAAATAGCTCCGAAGAAATTCTGAAGGCGACGCGCCAACTTCTGGCGCTGATGATCCGTCAGAATGGGATAAAGCCGGAAGACGTTTGCAGCGCGTTTTTTTCGACGACGACCGACTTGGACGCGGAGTTTCCGGCGTTGGCGGCGCGTCAGTTGGGCTGGCTTGACGTGGCGCTGATGTGCGTTCACGAATTGGACGTGCCCGGTTCGTTGCGGCGCTGCGTTCGCGTGCTTTTGCATTGGAACACCGACAAGCAGCCCGGCGAGATCGTGCATGTCTATGTTAAGGAGGCCGCGAGGCTTCGGCCCGACCGTTCCAAACTTCCGCCGGTCGATTGGAAGGAACTCGAAGCGTGGATCGCCCAACACAGCAGCGAGGTTGTGCGGCCGGTGAATAAATAGTCTCATCAGGGAGCCAATCGTATGTCATCACTGATTGTCACGCGTGCACAATCGCGGCAGATCGACAACATCGCCGTCGAACAGTATGGCTTTTCCGGCCTCGTGCTCATGGAAAACGCCGGCCGTGGCGTGGCCGACGTGCTTTGCCGCCTGGGTATCGCCGGGCCGGTGGTCGTCTGCTGCGGCAGGGGCAATAACGCCGGCGATGGTTTTGTGATCGCGCGGCATCTCGACCTCCGCGGCCACAAAGTTCGCGTGCTGCTTTGGGCCAAGCCAGAAGAACTCACCGGCGATGCGGCCGTCAACTTACAGATTCTCACGAAAACCGACGTGCCCATCGAATTGTTCGGCCGGGAACTCGACGAGCCGCAGTCGGCGCGATTGGACATTTTTCTGAACGACACCGCGTGGATCGTCGATGCGCTGTTGGGCACTGGAGCGTCGGGCGAGCCGCGTCCGCCGCTAGGTCGCGTGATCGACCAACTCAACGCCGCCGCCGCGCCGAAGTTGGCGGTGGACTTGCCGAGCGGGCTGGATTGCGACACCGGGCAGCCGGCCGCCCACACGATTCGCGCCGCCGAGACCTGCACGTTCATCGCCGCGAAGCAAGGCTTTTTTACGCCGGAAGCCGCTGCCTACGTCGGCCGATTGCACGTGCTCGACATCGGCGTGCCGCCGGGGCTGATTCGCCGGGTGGCGGAGAAAAGCGATTAGGGATTGGGGATTAGGAATTGGCAATCGTTCCGAGGATCCGTTACACGACACAAACTGCGAATGACTTTTCTTGACTAGTTGCGAAACCGCAAGCGTTTTTTCCAATCCCTAATCCCCAATTTCCAATCCCCATCTTACTTTGCCCCCTGCCAGGGGGCGAAAATGAAGAGCGCGCCGCCGGCGATCAGCGCGAAGCCGACGAGATAGTTCCAGCGAAGCGGCTCACGCATGTAGAAAACGCTGAAGACGCAAAAAACCAGCAGCGTGATGACTTCCTGCACGGTTTTCAACTGCGCGGTGGCAAAACCGGCGTTGTGGCCGATCCGATTGGCCGGCACTTGGAAGCAGTATTCGACGAAGGCAATCAGCCAACTGGCCAAAATGGCCAGCCATAGCGCTGTCTTCGTATACTTCAAGTGTCCATACCAGGCGAAGGTCATGAACACATTCGAGACGGTCAGCAATACAAGCGTCGCAAGCCACATCGCACGCTACTCTTCGATGACTTCCTTGACCAACTGCACGAAATGCGGGCTTTTTTGCGACTCGGTCAGGTCGGCAGCTTTCTTTTCGGCCTCCGGCCGCTGGCTGTACTCGAACATGGAAATACGGCGGAGCGACTGGTTGAAGACGCCCCAAAATGCCTTGAGCCGAACCTCTTTGACCACCTTGGCGCGGCTTTTTCGCTTGACCGGGACTTTTTTGACGGCGGTTTTGCCGGCGGCTTTCGCCTCGGCGCCGCTGCGTTCGGCAGTGTCGTTCTCGGCGCGCAACTCCTTACGATTCAATATCTTACGAGCCATTTTTCGCCTCGGATCGGCTTGTGATGAACGTGGAATTGCTTATTCTAGCCGATTTTGCCGCGGGTGGCTAGCCCGTGTTGGCCTCCCAGAGAGCACTTGGCCAATCAGTCGGCGTAATGGACAGGGCGACAATGAGGTCAGGAGCAGGGACCGGGGATTAGAAATAAACCGTTTGCGGCCTCACAAGAAATCACTACCAATTGCGAAGCGACGGCAGCTCCGCTCTGCGTGGATGACAAACGACCAGGAGCCGCAAAACAGGAATAGTATAGCAACGTCGCCCGTCGGCGTCGCCGTGAATGACCGAGCACCGAGAAAATATTGCGGAAGATTGGGTGTTTAGGAAAAATGGGAACAATTAGGTGGCGATTAAGACAGCGGTGCCGGCTGCAAGCGCCGGCGATTCCGCGGAAGCGTCGGCTATGGAAAATGCGTAATTCAGGATATATGGGGTGGTTGTCACCGGCGTATTGGAGTCGCCGGCCAGGACGTGTCGAACCTTTGATATGAGGCTATCGGCCTGCTTTCCCATTGATTTGCCGCCAACCACTTGCCAGCCGTGCCACTCGAATCCTCCAGTTCGTTCAGCCGATACGGCCATCGCGACGAGCGACGACGCCGGCTGCTGACCGACGACCTCGGCGCAACGGTCGCGAGTTCGCAATGCCGCATTTGGCCGGAAAATGCCGCAGCGGTGAAATCGGAACGCTACGGCGACGCCGATTTTCTGAAACACCAACTGCGGCTGTCCGACCTGATTCCTCGGCGTTTTCTGGTCCTGTTTTCGCTTTTCGTCGCGGGCGCGGCCGTCATCGCCGGCCTTGAAACCGGTTATACATGGATGTGTCAGCGGGCGGCAGCCGGCAACGCGCTGGTGGCGGCGCTCGATGTCGAAGCGAAAGGAAGTTTGGCGTGTTGGTTTTCGTCGCTTCTGTTGCTGGCCGTCGCCGCCGGGTCGTTGGCAGTTTACAGCATTCGCCGACACCGGACCGACGACTATCAAGGGCGATACCGTATTTGGCTTTGGGCCGCCGGCGTTTGGTTCCTCGCGGCCACCGACCAAGCCGCCAGTCTCCATGAATGGTTCCAACGCACGATGATTTCGCTCTCCGGCACGACCTTGGTCGGCGACGGTGCCGCGTGGTGGTTGGTCGTTTATGCGGTTTTAGTCGGGGCAATCGGTTCGCGGCTGTTTTTGGAGATGCGGCCGAGCCGGCTTTCGACCGTTTCGCTTGCCGCCGCCCTGGCTGCGTGTGGTTTGGCCGTTTCCGCCCGCTGGAATTGGGCCTTCCCACAAAATACCGTTGCGGCGGTTCTCTTGGAAACCAGTTGCGAAATGGCCGGTTGCTTGTTGTTGCTCCTGACGGTGACCCTTTACGCCCGGCACATTCTTCTCGATGCCGAAGGCTTGTTGCCCGCTCGCAAAGCGAAGCTCAAGCCGAAGACGCTGAAGATTGCGAAGACGAACGACGCGGAGAAAAAAACGGTCGAGAAGCCAAAAGCGTCGCCGGCCGCGGGCAGCACGTGGCGGAAGATTGATCCCCCGCAGCCGGTGCCGCAGCCGCCGCATCAACCGGCGTATCAATCGGCCGTGGTCCCCGCCGCTCGCGTCGTGCCCGTGCATCCGGCCTTCGCCACCGTGTCGCCCGCCGTTCCCGCCGCTTCCACAGCATCTGCCGACCATAAATTGTCGAAAGCCGAGCGAAAGGCGTTGAAGGAGCGTTTGCTCCGCGAGCGGCGGGAGCGGGAAGGAAGATAGGGATGGGAGACGCCGCGTAGCACGTTTTGCAATTTTCATTCTCCCCTCGGCTATCGCGGCCGAACGTGCTATAATCGCACGTTTTACACGATAAACACCGCGTGGACGCGGCGGCTAAACATGCTAGCCCCTCGCCCCTAGCCCCTCGCCTCTTTTATGTCTGTCCGCACTCGATTCGCTCCCAGTCCGACCGGCTACCTCCATATCGGCGGAGTTCGCACGGCCCTGTTCAATTGGCTCTTCGCCCGGCAACACGGCGGCCAGTTCATTCTCAGGATCGACGACACCGACGGGCAGCGGAACGTCGAAGAGGCGTTGCAGCCGATCCTCGACGGCCTGCATTGGCTCGGCATCGACTGGGACGAAGGGCCCGAAGTCGGAGGGCCATTCGCTCCGTATTATCAGTCGCAGCGGTTGGACCGCTATCAGGCGGCCGTCCAAAAACTGCTGGCCGGCGGATTCGCCTATTACGATTACGCCACCACGGCCGAATTGCAAACGGAGCGCGAGGCGGCCGAACGCGAAAAACGCCCGTTCCGCTACAACCGTAAGTTTTTGGCCGATACGGCGGCCGATCGCGCGCGATTCGAGGCCGAAGGGCGGCAGCCGGTTGTGCGACTAAAAATGCCGACCGAGGGCCGTCTCATGTTGGATGATCTCGTGCGCGGCCGGGTCGAGTTCGATTGGCTTTCCGAACAGGATCACGTCATTCAACGGACCGACGGCACGTGCCTTTATCATTTGGCCAACGTGGTCGATGATTTCGACTTGCAAATTTCGCACGTCATCCGCGCCGAAGAACATCTTTCCAACACGCCGCGTCAGGTTTTCATTTTGGAAGCCCTCGGCTATCCGCGACCGGCGTACGCCCATTTGCCGTTCGTGGCCGAGCCGGGCAGCCGCAACAAATTGAGCAAACGAAAGCTCGACAAGTATCTGAAAAACAGCGATTTCGCCGAGTTGGTCGAGCATGGCCGCAAAATCGCCGTGGCCATTGGGCATCCGACCGAGGCCGATTCGTTCAATCCGGTCATCGTCGATTTTTACAAAACGGTCGGCTACTTGCCCGACGCCATTATCAACTACATGGCTCTGCTTGGCTGGTCGTTGGACGACAAGACCGAGCATTTTTCGCGCGAGGAGCTTATCAAAAGTTTTTCACTCGATCGGGTCAACAAGGCTCCAGCGAGTTTCGATTGCAAAAAACTCTTCGCGTTCGAGGATTGGCATTTTCAGCAACTTCCGGCCGCGCAAAAAGTCGCGTTGGTCACGCCGTTTTTGGAAAAGGCGAAGTACGTTGCCTCGCCGATTTCGGCCGACGAGCGTGAGTTGGTCGAACGCATCGTGGCGGCGGCCGGCGACCGCATCAAAACGGCCGGCGACGTTTTGGCCTTCGACGAATTCTTCGTGGCCGACGACCGCCTGCAATACGACGAAAAGGCGTTTGCAAAACAGATGACCGCCGATGGGTTTTCGCTCCTATCAAAATTCCGCGATCGTCTGGCCACCGTCGAACCGTTCGATGCCGCGACCTTGGACGCCGCGATGCACGATTTTGTTGCCGCCGAGAATCTGAAAATCGGCCAGATCATTCATCCCGTCCGCATTGCCGCGACCGGCAAGTCGGTCGGCCTCGGCCTGTTCGATACGCTGGCGATCCTCGGCCGCGAGCGTGTTTTGCGGCGGATCGAACTGACGATGGCGCGAAAACCAGCGTAAATGCCTGGGCTAAAAATAACCGACAAGATTAAAATCGTATTTAGAAAGCTCATTATGACAACCGACAATTCCGCCCCGGAAAATAACGATACCAGTAACACTTCCACCGATTTCGTCCGCGCGATCGTTGTCGAGGACAACCGCACCGCCAAACACAACGGGCGGGTTCAAACGCGATTCCCACCGGAACCGAACGGGTATTTGCATATCGGACACGCGAAGTCGATCTGTCTGAACTTTGGCATTGCTAAAGAGTTCGGCGGACTGTGCAATCTGCGGTTCGACGATACGAATCCCAGCAAAGAAGACGTCGAATACGTCGATTCCATCATGGAAGACATCCGCTGGCTCGGGTTCAGTTGGGACGAACGGCTCTTTTACGCTTCCGATTATTTCGAGCAGATTTATGAGTGGGCCGTGCAACTCATTAAGGCCGGCAAGGCGTATGTGTGCGAGCTTACGGCCGATCAGGTGCGCGCGACGCGCGGCACGCTCACCGCGCCGGGCACCAACAGCCCTTATCGCAATCGACCGGTTGCAGAAAACCTCGATCTATTCACGCGGATGAAGAACGGCGAGTTTCCCGACGGCTCGAAAACGCTTCGGGCGAAGATCGACATGTCGTCGCCCAACTTGAACATGCGCGATCCGGTGATGTACCGCATTCTGCGAGCCACGCATCATCGCACCGGCGACACGTGGCGCATCTATCCGACCTACGATTTCACGCACGGCCAATGTGACTCGATCGAGCGGATCACGCATTCGATATGCACGCTGGAGTTCGAGAACCATCGGCCGTTGTACGACTGGTACATCAGCGAGCTTGGGATTTTCGCGCCGCGGCAGATCGAGTTCGCCCGGCTCAATTTGACGTACACCGTGATGAGCAAGCGTTTTTTGCTGCAACTGGTGAAGGACGGCCGGGTGAGCGGCTGGGACGATCCGCGCATGCCGACGATCTGCGGCATCCGCCGCCGCGGCTACACGCCCAAGGCCGTGCGCGATTTCTGCGCGACTATCGGCGTGTCGAAGGTCGATAGCACAGTCGATTTCGCCCTGCTTGAACATTGCCTTCGCACCGACTTGAACAAGCGCGCGCGGCGCGTCATGGGCGTTTTGCGGCCGCTCAAGGTCATCGTCGATAATTATCCCGAGGGCCAGGTCGAGCAGATGGAAGCGATCAATAATCCGGAAGACGCGGCGATGGGCACGCGGCTCGTGCCGTTTTCGCGCGAGTTGTACATCGAGCAAGACGATTTCCGCGAGGTGCCTCCGAAGAAGTATTTTCGCATGACGCCCGGCCAGGAAGTGCGCCTGCGATACGCGTATCTCGTGCGTTGCACCGACGTGGTGAAAGACCCGGCCACCGGCGAGGCGGTCGAGGTGCATTGCACGTACGATCCGGCCACACGCGGCGGCAACACGCCGGACGGCCGCAAGGTGAAGGGCACGATCCATTGGGTCTCGGCGCCGCACGCCTTGAAGGCCGAGGTGCGGCTCTACGATCATCTGTTCACAAAGGCGAATCCGTACGACGTGCCCGAGGGCGTCGATTTCAAGACGAACATGAATCCGAACTCGCTCGAACGGCTGACGAACTGTTACGTCGAGCCGAGTCTGAAAACGGCTGCCCCGTCCGATCGTTTCCAATTCGAGCGATTGGGCTATTTCTGCGCCGATTACGATTCCACGCCCGACCGCCTGGTTTTCAACCGCACGGCGTCGTTGGTCGATACGTGGGCGAAAATAGCGAAGAAGGGTTGAGCGGCGTCCGAAGCAAGACGGGCCCGGCGAAAAAAACACCCTTCCCCGGCGGCCGGAGAATCGCTACACTGACGGTTGAAATCATGCACTACTCTTCGGAACAACTCGTGCAGCAGATCCACGATTCGCCGTTGCGAATCGTGTTGGCTGTCGCCGGCGGCGGAAGTCGGGCTATTGCCGATCTGGTCGAAGTGCCCGGCTGCTCCCGAACGCTTCTGGAAGCCGTCGTTCCCTATGCCGCGGCGTCGATGATTGCGTGGCTGGGTGGTGTTCCGGATCACTTTTGCTCGTCGGCTACCGCCAGGGCAATGGCCATGACGGCGTTTTATCGGGCGAAAAAATACGAGGCGGCTGATGGCATTGCGGATGGCCGGGAACCCAATCCGTCGGCGGCGCCGATAGCCGGCGTGGCTTGCGCGGCCAGTTTGGCCTCCGATCGCCCCAAACGCGGGCCGCATCGCCTCCATATCGCCCTGCAAACCGTCGCCGAAACCGCCGTCTGGTCGCTCCAATTGCAAAAAGGCCGCCGCACCAGAACGGAAGAAGAACGTTTGGCGGGCCGGCTGCTGTTGAACGTCGTGGCCGAGGCCGGCGGCGTGGCCGATCGCCTGCCGCTCGAATTGCTCGAAGGCGAACAGGTCGAGGAATCGCGCATCAAGGCTCCCGCCGCCTGGCAAGACCTGCTGTTGGGCAAGGTCGAAAGCGTGCGCGTCGGTCCAACTTTCAGCCCGGCCAACGGCCTCCCCAGTCTGCTTTTTCCCGGCACGTTCAATCCCCTGCACGCCGGACATCGCCGCATGATCGACGTTGCGCAGGAAATGTTGCAACATCCGGCCGTCTTCGAGCTTTCGATCCTCAACGTCGATAAGCCGGCGCTGGATTACATGGAGATCGAGCGGCGGCTCGGACAATTCGCGGCCGACCAAACGGTTTATTTGAGCCGGGCCGCCACGTTCGAGGAGAAATCGCGACTGTTCGCCGGTGCAACGTTCATCGTCGGCAGCGATACGTTGCGCCGTATCGTTTCACCGCAGTACCACGGCGGCAGCGAGTCGGCGTGTAGCCGGGCCATCGAGCAAATCATTGCGCGCGGCTGTCATTTTTTGGTTTTCGGCCGCGATCTCGGCGCCGGTTTTGCGCGGTTGGGCGACATCGACTTGCCCGACGTGCTGCGAGCGAAATGCCGCGAAGTGCCTCCCGAAGTTTTCCGCGAAGATATTTCGTCGTCGGAAATTCGGAAAGACGCGAACGCGCAGCCGCGTTAGAACCATTAGCAGCGCCATGGCATGGCAGCGTCGAAATCGTCGCCCATCCCGGCGAGCCGCCTATTTTCCAGCGATTTCGTCCCACGAAGCGGCTACGCTCATAGCAACGCGAGCATCAGCACGCCGCCGGCGGCCGGAATGGCGAAAAGAACGAGAATGCGAACGAACAATTGCCAACCGCCTAAGATGCCGGCGATCGCGGCCTTCGACACTGAGTTCGCCAACGCCGCCACGACGATCATTTTCCAGCCCATCGCGGCAGCCACCGCGCCGTGGGTCGTCATTCGCGCCGTCGACAGCGTCAGGGCGTCCACCTCCGTCAGGCCGGAGAGAAACGCCACGGTGTAAAGCCCCTGCCCGTGCCAAAAATGCTTCGCCATGGCCAACGCCATCAACACGGCGGCATACATGAGGCCGAACACGATGGCCGACTTCAATTGCGTCGGGTTATCTTGCTCGGGCATCCGCGACGGCTCGCGCCGTACGCGAAACCACATTGCCGCGGCCGGCGCCAGCGACAACAGCATGAGTATCAACACTGGCGGCAATACCGTCCACAAAAACGTTTGCGAAACCACGGCCACTTCGAGCAGCACGCGAAGATACATGACCGTCGAGGCGATCGTGATGACGACGGCGACGGTTCCAGCGGCGGCAACATTGCCGCGCGTGCCGCGCGAGCAGCTGACCGTGGTCGCCGTGCTCGAAATTGCGCCGCCCAAAACGCCGCCTAATAGGATGCCAGCGTTGCGGCCGAAAAATTTGTAAATGATATAGCCGCTTAATGTCATGCCGACGATCAGCACGACCATCCACCAGATTTCGCGCGGATTGAGCACTTTCAAGTCCGGCATCGATTGATCCGGGCCGAAGGATCGATCCGGCAGGATAGGCAGGACGATGCACGTGATAAGCACAAACTGCATAATCGCCCGAAGGTCTGCATCGCCGAGCCGCCGGGCGATGTTGTGCAGCTCCGGCTTGAATTGCAAAAGCACGGCCACGCCGCCGCCGACGGCAATGGCGACCGCCGTGGGGCCGACCACGAGAAATGCGCCGACCACGAACATC